>CAKZUM010000060.1 GCA_937921525.1 uncultured Saprospiraceae bacterium | reverse complement strand
TTTCCGCTAAAAATTATTTCCGTAGCCCTGCTATGCAAAAAAAAATAACGAAAACTGAGAACAAAATAGCCTCCTCCAATTTGACGGATTTATTATTTCATCGTTAATTAATCAGCCTCACTTTACATCATTTATCATATCTATTGCAACATTTTTGTTCAAACCTACAAACTGACAAAATTCTAGAATATAAGATCGTTCAATAGGTTTGAAAATTTCATCTCGCATAGCTAATAAAACCAAGTCCTCTAAAAATCGCTCTGCCTCGTTTGGGTATTCAGCAAAAAGATCATAATTTATACTTAGTTGGCTATCATAATCTTGAGCATCTTTTAGTAGCTGTTGTTTTTGATTATAAGGTATATCTGCTCCTTCGATCATCGGTTTGATAAAAGCAATCTCTCGCTCATCTATGTCCCCGTCCGAATCGATCAGATCAATACATATTTTGATTTTTTCCACCTCTAATAGTGAAGCTGTTTTAGCATTAAAAGTTTCTTTTTTTGGCAAAAAACTAGTATCATCTCCGAATAACCCAGTAGACACTTTGGCTATTTTTTTCGTATTACGCTTTGCAAAATAGGCCATCACTACAGGTCCACCTAAAGGTACAAATTTGATGACGGACTTTTTGAGGTGCGTTTCCACCATGTTTTGGCCTAGTGATTTTGCTTTACTTAATAAGGCAGTAGATGGCGATGCTAATAGATTCTTTCCATTCTTTAAAGCGGCAAAATCTACACTTCCACCAAAGGCGGCAATAGGAACATCTAACAAAATATCCTTAGAAAGTGCTTGCTCTTTATCATAGGCGCATCCCATATCGTAGGTCATGGACATCTGATTGCCCAAAGTACTAACCAATTCAGGAATAGCTGAGAAAATAGCGAGTGGCCCAGGAATAGCAGATGATGCAGTAGCAATCAATACATTTCTTTTAACATACTTGCTGACCAAATCATCCACACTGTCTTTGGTTAATAAAGAATTAGAAGGGTCTTCTAGTCTTCCTTTAAAAGTATTATCTAAAATACCAAAAAATTTGTTTCCTAATTCATCTTGGATTTGAGCCAAATTAGGTATCTGTGGTTTATTGGCAAAAGTTAAAATACTGCCTAGCCTCTGTCTTAATGTCATGGTTTATGTATAAAATAAATTAAAAAAGTAGGAAGTAAAAAACCACTCTATCTCCTATGGACGAGATATTATTCCAGTAAAAATGGTTCAGAAATTGAAGTTCCGAGATAGGAATTGTGGTATTCTTTTAGAATAAAAAGTGTTGGTGTGTTATTTAGATTGGTAGGTCACACGCAATATAAATACATATTTATTTAAAAACAAAAAATTTATACTTAAAAATAATATCAAATATGATTTAAGTTAATTTTAATTACTGAAGTTGTTTAAGAATGTATTCTGCAATCAGTTGTAAGTGCTTGGTATTTTTAAACAACTTCACTACTCCACAGGAATTATAAACGGCATGTTCCATTTCCCATCCAATACCTCTTGCTTCGGCCAATATAACCGCATAGTTAAAAAGAAAAGACCTTCCTCTGGAATGGGCAACCAGTTCTGTAATTTATCCTTTTCAGGTGGATTGGACTGAATATAAAAATCTAATGATCCATCCGCATTATAGATCAAGTCATCCCTATCTCCCAATGCAAAACGATTTAATTCATTCGCCACTAAGAACTCATTTGCGTTATAAGCGGTTAAAGACCAAAAAGCATTTACGGGTGGCAATTGGTCAGCATCGAAGTGGAGTTGATAACGCTGACTGGCATCTAGTACATCTCCATTGACATCATAAGTCACATTTGGATAAACCGCATCTTCTGGCAAATTTGCCCCTAAGCCAACAAAGCTGATATAGGCTCTTCGCAAATACTCGGTATCATATTTTCCAATACCATCGGTAAGTACCGTCCATCCATTGACCATTAGACTAGTATCGGGATTCGCTCTTCTTTCATCCATCTTTTTTTGAATAAAACCGGGCAAGGCTTTCAATTTAGTTTTTAAAATAAAATTGTCTGTGCTCAATTCAAATGGCTGACCAGCAACTAATCCTATTTTTGCTAATTTTTTCACGATACTAGAATCGGCAATTTTAGGAGGATTCTCGACCATCATGTCTGCCATTTTATTGAAAAAAGACGGCATATCTATATCTCGAATTGCTTGAGCGGGTACACCTATATTATTTTCTGATTTGACTATTCCTAGTGGAGCTACATAATCGGTTTTGCCATAGGCACTAAGCGGTACTAAGCCCATATTATCCTGTATAGCCCTTACGATAGTTGCCCCATCTTCTGGACTATTGACTTGTATTCTACCTAGCATCCATACGAGATTGGTAGGTGCTTTTATCAATTGAAATTCTTCCGATACCTCTCCTTCCCAATTAGGCCCAGCGATTAGCAATTGTAAAGCATCTGTGCCAGTTGTCCGTGTGCCTGGTGTTGCAAACACATTGGTATAGGCATCCATCATCTGTAGCAGATAGTAACGATCTGTAGTGGGCATGGATAAAACGACAGGCTCGCTCGACAAATCCAACCAAGCGGAAGAATAATAGGTATCTACATTTGGTTTGACAACACCTTTACTGGTATGATCTGGAAATTTTCTATAATGTCCTAATTGATTGACAGGTGCCCTTGGTATTACTGGATGTGGTTGTTCTATATTCGTTGCATTCCGCTGAGTAAGGTCCATGAGTACTAGCGGGTAGCCATACACATAAGCCTCCCCCATCGTCTTTAACAATTCCTCTGATGATATTTCAATGGGCCCTTCTTTGGTTTGGATGGTGGTGGTATCGCTTTGGCAAGCGATTAATGATAGGATTAAAAGGAATAAGGATAGTAGGTATATTGTTGGTTTGAGTAGTTGCATGTTATCTTAGGCTGTTATATTGGCATCAAATATATTGAAATATAAATCAATTCTCCAAACTCTTATAAAAACCCCATCCTTCACCGATAAAATATAGGAAAAGTTTAAAGAAATAGTATTTTTGTTCATATATGAATGGAAAGCTATAAATATTGGTTCGCACCTAATCGGGTGGCTCCTTTATTATACGCTTAAACCAAGTGCTGACAGCATCTAAAAACAATTAATATTGTCTTTAATTCTACGCTTAATAAGGAACAATGAAAAACCCTATACTCTTACTATTTTCTTGCCTGTTATTCACTCTCTCCTTAAATGCCCAACGAAACATTTCTGGCGTCGTCAAAGGAGCAGATAATCAGGAAAGATTACCTTTTGCAGACATTATAATAAAGGGGACCAACTCAGGTACTTCCACTAATGTTGACGGCTATTTTTCCTTAATAGGTTTACCAGATACCGCCATCGTTTTACAAGTATTATATGTAGGCTATTCTCCCACGGAAATTCCAATAATCGCAGGAACAACGGACATCAAAAATTTGGAAGTAGCATTATCTTCTGGTGTCATTTTGGATGAGATCGTTGTCTCAGGAAAATCCTTTAAAATGATGAACGCTTCAGAGGGCATTAGTAAGGTACAGCTATCCCCTGCCCAATTGGCGTTACTGCCGAATGTCGGGGAAGTAGATATTTTTCGATCCCTCCAATTATTACCAGGAGTGAGTGGTAGTAATGAAAGTTCGTCAGGCTTGTATGTGCGGGGTGGAACACCCGATCAAAACTTGGTGATATTAGATGGAATGACTGTTTATAATGTGGATCACTTCTTTGGTTTCTTTTCTGCATTTAATGCGGACGCTGTAAAAGATGTGCAATTATTTAAAGGGGCTTTTCCCGCCAAATATGGAGGAAGACTATCTAGTGTAGTGGACTTAACTGGTAAAACAGGAGACCCTAATAAATTTCACGGCAGCCTAGCCATGAATTTATTGAATGCTAGAGCCAGCGTACAAATCCCTTTATTCAAAAAAGGATCTTTAACTCTGAGTGGGCGACGCTCGTATACCGATATTATCAGAAGTGGGCTGTATGGAAAAATATTTGATGTCTTTACGCAAACGGAATCACCTCCAGATATTGAAGGACTAGAAGTGAATACCATTGAACCCGATTTTTACTTTTTTGATACCAATAGCAAATTAAGTTTTAATCCAACCGACAAAGATGTAGTCGCTTTTTCTTTCTATACAGGAGCAGACCATTTGGTAGAATTTAATGATGTTAGTTTTCCTCGTTTTGGCGGAGCTGTTACTATTGATTTAGAGGTCGATGAAATGAGTGATTGGGGGAATAGAGGGGTGAGTGGAAAATGGTCTCGTCAGTGGGGTCCAAAGTTATATTCTAATATGGTAGTAGCTTCTTCTACTTATTTTAGTGAGTACAATCGAGATTTGAATATTAAAGCAACGGTAGTGTCTAATGATTCTTTAGTTGTTGATCAAGATGTATTGACTTTTGAAGACAATGATGTAAGAGATTTTACTTTTCGATTAGATAACGAATATCAATTAAACAGTAAACACAAATTAGAATTCGGTTTTTTAGGAACTGCCGCAGAGGTAGATTATAAATTTATTCGGGATGATACCTTGTCTATTTTAGACCTCGAACAACAAGCCAAATATGGCGCTCTTTATCTATCAGATACTTGGACACCTATGGAGAACCTAACGGTTGATGTAGGTCTACGCGCTACCTATTATGATTTGAGTGAAGAAATTTATTGGGCACCCCGTTTCTCGTTTCAATATAACCTAACGGAACAAATCAAACTGAAAGGGGGCTATGGCAAACATTATCAATTTGTCAATCGAATTGTCAATGAAAATGTCACCGAAGGCTCTCGAGATTT
>CAKZUM010000059.1 GCA_937921525.1 uncultured Saprospiraceae bacterium | reverse complement strand
TTTCAAAGAACAGAGAAGCGAGAGTAGAGAATAGAGACAGATTACGTTTAAAAAAGGACGAAATTTCGTCGTTCTCTGATCGAAATACGTCTCTACTCTCTCTTCTCTGCTCTCTGTTCTAAACAATGTCCAGTAGTGTGAACCATTATAGACCATCAGATATAGTCTAATAATTTGTAGTTGGTTTATTCAATAACAGATTATAATGACGCTACTTATTTTGACACGCTTACTAAAAAAATATTTTTATGAATCGACCGACTTATATTAAAATTGATAGAAAATCTAGGATTCCTAAATACAAGCAAGTAATGGATTCGATTATTCAAGGCATTAAGGATCAAGAATTGCTAATGGGCGATAAAATATTGTCCATAAATGCATTGAGCGAACAGCATGATTTATCGAGGGATACTGTTGAGAAAGCTTATAGTTTTCTTAGAAGTCAAAAGATCATCGAATCCGTTAAAGGAAAAGGTTTTTATGTGACCAAAACAGATTTAGCGATTCGAGAGAATGTTTTGTTTCTGATAAATAAATTGAGTACTTACAAAATGCGCATTTTTAATGCCTTTACTTCGGCTATAGGTAAAAATGTAAAAGTAGATTTAGATATTTATCATTGCGAACCAGAGATATTCAAAAATATTCTTGAAAAGAAAGCAAAACAATATGATTATCTGGTTATCATGCCACACTTTAGGAACGAAAATTTACAAAATGTTGGTTGTCCAGATGATGTGTTAACTTCCCTAAAAAATATTCCTGCAGAAAAATTAATTCTATTAGATAAAGAAATAAAACGTATACCAAATACGGTAGGGAAGGTCTATCAAGATTTTACGGATGATATTTATAGCGCTTTGAAAGTTGCTCTACCTAAAATTAAAAAATACAAGAAAATCATTTTAGTATATCCCAGTAAGGCGTTATATCCTTATCCACAAGAAATCGTGATTGGCTTTCGCCGCTTCTGTGCTAAAAACCAGTTAGACTGTGAAATCTTAGATGAAGTATTCGATAGTATGGAATTACAACTGCAAGATCTATATATCATTATTCAAGAATCAGATTTAGTCAATTTAGTAAAGCAAGTAAGAGATAAAGATTACGAATTAGGAAAAGAAATAGGTATTATTTCCTACAACGATACCCCCTTAAAAGAACTGTTAGGTATTACGGTCATTAGTACGGATTTTAAGAAAATGGGCATTTTAGCAGCTCAGATGATTTTAGAAAAAAAAGTAAATTCCATTAAGAATGACTTTAATTTTATTGACCGATTTTCTGCTTAAATATAATTCCTACTATTTTTCACTTTGAACCAGTACAGTACAGGACACTACGGTATAGCACAGGATGAACTGTTTTTTGCAATAAGATAGCTTTGTATTATTGAAAAGCAAATCTATCATTTAAAATAGTTTATTATGACAAAATCTCAAAGAATAACAACACTATATTTTCAGAAATATGTTCTGAATAAAAGTTTGATAGCTGTTGTAGTTCTACTTTTATGCACTTGTGGATTCTCCGCTTTTGCGCAACAAACAGTCACAGGTACGGTGACTTCCTCAAGTGGAGAAACCCTAATCGGTGTAAACATTCTACAAAAAGGAACTTCTACTGGTACAATTACTGACTTTGACGGAAATTATTCCCTTACCTTGGTAGAGGGGGAATCAGTACTTGTTTTTTCCTACACAGGTTTTCAAGATACTGAAGCAGCAGTTGGCAATCGGACTACCGTCGATGTTATATTGACCGAAGGTACACTACTAGATGAAGTAGTAGTTGTAGGGTACGGTAAACAAAAAAAATCTGACTTGACAGGTTCTGTTTCTTCCATAGGCGCTGAAGATATTGCAGCTGTACCTGTTTCGAGAATTGACCAAGCTTTACAAGGTAGGGCTGCAGGTGTGCAGGTTACACAAACTAGTGGTGCACCAGGTGCAGGTACATCTATAAGAGTTAGAGGTGGCAACTCCATTACAGGAAGTAACGAACCACTTTGGGTGATCGATGGAATTATTGTTGGCACAAATTTCAACCTTAATAATATTAATGCCAATGATGTCGAATCCATTGAGATATTAAAAGATGCATCCTCAATAGCTATTTATGGATCTAGGGGTGCAAATGGTGTCGTATTGGTAACTACTAAAAATGGAGCCCGTGTAGGAAGTGGCAAACCTCAAGTAAGTGTAGGTTTATACACTAGTACGCAGTTAGTACCTGACCGACCTGAGTATTTAAATCAAGCTCAACAAATAGAGTACACTAACCAAGATGCAATACTTAGAGGTGTAGCTGAACCATTTCCGGGAAATCCATCGGACTTCCCAGATAATGACTATTTTGATCTGCTGTTAAGCCCATCACCAATATATAATGCGGATGTTTCTATAGCTGGTTCTTCAGAAAATGGAAATGTTAATTATTATAACTCGCTAAATTTTTTCGATCAAGATGGTCTCATTGATAATTCTGGAATTCAAAAATATATTTTTAGATCAAACTTGGATTTTAAATTAAGTGATAAATTGAATGCAGGTCTCCGTGTAAATTATTCAAGAATTAAGCAGGATAATGGTGTTGTTGGCTATAGCGGTCTTCTAGGTATTTTGCCAACTCAGCCCATATTTAATGATGATGGTTCTTTTAATGGAACCAATGAAGTAGTTGGAAACCCTTTTAACAATCCTGTTGCCACTTCACAATTGGATATAGATGAAACCACTATCAACAATTTGTTAGGGACGGTATATTTAGAGTATACTCCTATTGAAAATTTAATTATACGCTCAACCTTTAATCCAGACATTACCAGTGCTAAAAGAAATGAATTTACGTCTAGCCAAAGACCTGATCTACCTACTACAGATAGTAATGCTAAAGTAGGTTCAACGTCATCTTTCGGATGGAATAACGAAAATACCATTCAATATTCTGGAAATCTTGATGGGAATCATAGTTACACTATTTTAGGTGGTGCTTCTTTTCAGAAAACAACCAGAGAAACTGCGTTTGCACAAGCTTTTGGTTTTACTACAGACGCAACTACATTCAACAACTTAGGAACAGGAAGCGATCCTTTAAGAAATTTACTAGGCTCCTCTTATACTCAGAATCAAGTTGTTTCCTTTTTCGGAAGGCTTAATTATACGTTTAATGACAAGTACTTATTAACATTAGTCGGCAGAAGTGACGGAAGTTCTGTGTTTGCTCCTGGTAATAAATATGAATTTTATCCATCTATTGCAGCTGCGTGGAAAATTTCGGAAGAGTCTTTTATGCAAGGTCAAAACTTTGTCGATGATCTAAAATTAAGAGCCAGTTATGGTAGATCAGGAAACCAGGCTATCTCTCCATATAATACCTTAGGTGTTTTAGTTGAGGGAAATACCTCTTTTAATGGTGTTGAAGTTCCAGGTGCGGTGTTGGGTCGACCAGCAAATCCTGAGTTGAAATGGGAAACAACTACAGCATTTGATATAGCTTTAGAAGCATCGCTTTTCGGCGGTAGGCTCTTTACAGAACTCAACTATTACCAGAAAGAGACTAATGACTTGTTATTGAATGTGACCATACCAAGACAAACAGGGTATACAAATCAATTGCAAAATATTGGTTCTTTAGAGAATAAAGGGTGGGAATTTTTGCTTACCTCTTATAATGTTTCAAAATCTGATTTTAAATGGAATTCTACTCTAACCTTATCGTCAAATAAAAATAAGATATTGGATCTTGGAGGAGAGGAGTTTATAGATGTAGTTGTAGACCAGATTCTTGGTGCTGGGAACTTAAGATTGATCGTGGGTGAACCATCACCAGTATTTACGGGTGCACAGTATTTAGGAACTTGGAAAAGTCAAGAAGAAATCAATGCTTCAGGGCAAGACCTAGCAACCAATGCTGTTGGTGGCCCTAGATATCAAGATACTAACGGAGATGGCACTATATCTAACGAGGATTTTGAAGTATTAGGTAATCCATGGCCAGATTTAATCTACGGATTTGAAAACAATTTTTCTTATAAAAACTTTGATCTAAATATTTATATACAAGGAACGGTTGGTAATGAAGTGTATAATTTAAGATCACGTAATAGCTTTTTTATTCGCGGTGAACTTCCAAAGTATGCAGAAGTTGCTGATTATTGGTCGACTAGTAACCCAACATCGGATATTCCTAGACCAGGTTTTGTTGAAGGTGCTTACCAACCCAATTCCTTTGAAATTGAAGATGGTACACATTTGCGTCTAAAAAATGTGCGATTGACATATAATTTTCCAGTTGAAAAAATGGGATGGGATGGAATACAAAACATGTCATTTTATGCATCTGGAACTAATTTGTTACTGTTTTCTGATTTTAGATTAATTGATCCTGAGTCGAGTCGATTTGGTAGAGGTGGTTTAGGTAATATCGCTCAAGGATTTTCTAATGGGGAGTATCCAAATGCCAGAATTTTAACTTTAGGACTAAACGTAACTTTTTAAAAAAAAATTATCATGAAAATAAAAAACATATTACTGTACGTCTTCCTAATAATCACATGTAGTAGTTGTGAAGATTTTTTAGAGGAAGAACCAAGAGATATTATTGCTCCAGAAAATTTCTTCACTAGCGATGCGGATGCAAATCAAGCCATAACGGGCATATATTCGGTGATTAAAAACAATTCTATCTACGGGCAAGCGGGATTAGACAATTGGTATGATAACGGAGTTGATATTATAGAGCCAAATCGAACTCATCCAATATTTGAGGTGATGGGTAATTATACTTTAAGTGAAGTTACTGCCGATGCTTCAAATCAAAAAATGAGTGTATCGGATACATGGCAAAATTTATATAGAGTTATCCTAAATGCCACTGTTACTATTGATAGGGTTGACGGGAATGGGGACATCTCACAAAATGTTCAGACCGATGTTGTTGCACAAGCGAGATTTTTGCGTGCAATGTCTTATTGGCATATAACAAACCTATGGGGTGACGCACCTTTTTATAATGAACTGTTGACCTTAAATGAAATTGCAGAACTGGGAAGAACTAGTAAGGATGAAATTATATCCAGTGTATTGGAAGATTTGGAGTTTGCACAAAACAACCTGCCATCTGTTAATACGAATGAGAATAGAGGTAGAGCCACTAAATGGGCTGCAGCGATAATTGAAGCAAAAATTCATATGGAAGCCAAAGATTGGCAAGCAGGTTTAAGTAAATGTCTGGAAATAATTAATCAGTCAGACCGTGTGCTTTTACCTACTTATGCCGAAGTTTTTGATCCTGCCAATGAATACAATGCAGAAATTATTTGGTCTTTAGATTTTGCAAAGGATATTACAGGTCAATTCGAGCCAGCATTCCCCGGTCGTTCATTTGCAGGAAATAATTATTGGAGACCAAGTCTCTTTAATCCGCGTATAAGAGATGAGCCGGCTAATGCGGATGAGAATCAAGCTTTGAGAGCTGCATTAGCTGCCAATGGAGAACAATTTAATGGTACCGGTCTGCAGATAGCGTCAGTAGACTTCGTCAATAATTTTCCAATGAATGATTTGCGAAGGCCCTTGAATATTATGGCTGATTACGAAGGCATTGTCTTGAATCATACCTACATGCCTAAATTTATGAATCGTAATTTTGAGACTTCTCCACGTTTCAATCACGGAGATAATCGATTGGTGTTTAGGCTTGGTGATGTGTATTTAATGGCAGCAGAGTGTGAAAATGAACTTAATGGACCAGCAGGTGCATTCCAATATTTAAACCCAATACGACAACGAGCTTATGCAACTCAAGCCGAATGGGATTTGACTGGACTTGACCAACAAGGTTTTAGGGAAGCTATTTACGATGAGCGTAAATGGGAGCTAGCAGGAGAAGCAACAAGAAGATATGATTTAATAAGATGGGGTATTTATTTAGACGTTGTTAGAAATGCTGAATTTAAAACCTATAGTCCTAACACCAATATTCAAGACCATCATGTTTTACTGCCAATTCCTTTAAATGAGTTGCAGTTAAATCCAAATTTGACTCAAAATCCAGGCTATTAAGAGTAAGAGTAACTAGGATATTACCTATTCCAACAGAGGAAATAAAATTGAATCCTGCCTTATTGGAATCAGAT
>CAKZUM010000058.1 GCA_937921525.1 uncultured Saprospiraceae bacterium | reverse complement strand
TTTTACCACAAATTTAAGAATGAGGCAGCTTGATAAAACAAAGCTAGGGTTGTATTTTACCACATAGGTAGGTACATAGGTCACATAGCATACGTCACACTATGTGACCTATGTATCTATGTGGTGAAATTGTCAACTACTTTTGTGGTTTAGATAAACTTGTCAAAAATAAGGAACTAATTTTAGCCTATATTCTCAAACAACTTCAGGAAGTGAATAGCTGAGATATATTTTATAGTTTTGTGATAGAAACTATTTTTAAACAACTTGTCAACAACTTCAATAGCTATTTAATATTTATGCCATTATTCTTACATAAATTTTTGCCAAAGAAAGGGGAATTGGGCCTTTGGAAAATAGAGGAAGCAGAAGATTTTTTTCTAAATAAATTAGCTCTTACAAAAGAGGAACTAGATCAGATAAATCAAATAAAAGGTCGAGGGCGATTAGAATGGTTGTCGAGTAGATGGTTACTACATACTATGTCTGGTAGAGAAACTAGAGGGGTATGTCTAAAAGATGAATATGGAAAACCTTACCTAAAAGATAGTGTCTTTCAAATATCAATAAGCCACTCATGGGGAATTGCTGCTATCATGGCAGCGCCTTACACCATAGGGTTGGACATACAGAAGTATGTACCGAAAATTACTCGAATTGCCCATAAATTTATGAGAAAAGAAGAAGAGGCTAGTACAGTAGAAGCGACTAGAATAGAACACTTACATATTTATTGGGGAGCAAAGGAGGCACTATACAAAGCCTATGGTCGAAAAAAATTAGATTTTCAAAGGCATATTTTTATTGAACCCTTTAGTTTTGATTTAGAGAAAGGAACTTGCAAAGGCGTCATCCATAAAGAAGATTATCGAAAGAAATTTGATATTCTGTACGAAAAAATAGAAGATTATTACTTAGTTTATGCCTTGGAAGAAATGCAAGATGATATGGGATGATCCTTATTTTGTACTCTATTTGTCAAAGAACCAAAATATAGCTTATGTTGAGACGAGTTGCGAAGATACTTAGTTCGATTAATGAGGTAATAGGAAAAATGACTGCTTGGTTGACTACTTGCTTAGTATTGTTTATGTGTTTTGATGTAGTTCGCCGATATTTATTTAATGAGACAGCTGTATGGATTACAGAAATGGAGTGGCATATTTTTGCTTTTATCTTTTTACTATCAGCAGGGTATGCGCTAAAGCATGATAAGCATGTCAGAGTTGATTTATTTTACGCTAATTTCTCTCCGAAACGAAAAGCTTGGATCAACTTAATAGGAACGGTTGCCTTTTTAATTCCTTGGTGTTTGATTATTATTATGGCTTCCTATAATTATGCGCATAATTCCTACATGATTAATGAATCTTCTCCCGATCCGGGAGGCCTACCTGCTCGCTACATTATCAAATTTTCAATTACACTTGGTTTCGTTTTGTTGTTGATTCAGGCAATTGCGCTACTATTGGATTCATTGGCCACGATCATTGGAAAGGAGGATACTTCGGCAAATGACCACACTCCTGTACAATTTTAAGACACTCTAATTAAGGAATGATTTTATTATTGAGCCATTCCCGATAAAGGATCAACTTCGCTAATACATAAACTTATGGAAGGTATAGCACTCATTCTTTTTATCTGCATCTTTATACTTATCCTTTTTGGATTTCCAGTTGCTTTTACTTTAGGTGGACTATCTGTCTTATTTGGTTATTTTACATTAGATGCTTCTTTTTTTAATTTTTTACCTTCTAGAATAATGGGTACGGTAAGGAATACCGTTTTAATAGCTGTACCCTTATTTATCTATATGGGCATTATGTTAGAGAAGTCGGGGTTGGCAGAAAGTTTATTGGAAACGATGGCCATGTTGTTTGGAAAAGTAAAAGGAGGATTAGCAATTGCCGTGGTGATAGTTGGGGCATTATTGGCGGCTTCTACTGGAATTGTAGGCGCAACGGTAATTACGATGGGCTTAATTAGTTTGCCGACTATGCTGAAAAGGGGATATAGTACAGAACTTGCAACAGGAACCATTGCTTCTTCTGGAACCTTAGGTCAAATCATTCCACCATCAGTCGTTTTAGTTTTATTAGGGAGTGTACTGAATGTTTCGGTTGGAGATTTATTTGCAGCAGCATTAGTTCCTGGTTTTTTGTTAGTGGCTTGTTACATTCTCTATATCGTAATTTTTGCTTTCCTGTATCCTGATAAAGCGCCAAGTATGCCAGTAGAGGAGATCGCTAAATTTAGAGGGCCAGGATTTTATGGCCGAGTCATAAAAGCTTTTCTACTGCCCTTACTATTAATAGTCGCAGTATTAGGTTCTATATTAGCAGGTATCGCCTCTCCGACAGAGGCAGCAGCAGTAGGGGCATTAGGAGCTACGATTTTGACGATCATTCAAGGAAGATTTAATATTGGTATTCTTAAAGAGGTCATGTATGAATCCACACATTTGACCTCTATGGTTTTTACGATTTTGATTGGAGCGACTACCTTTGCATTAGTTTTTCGTGGGTTAGGAGGAGATGATTATTTAATAGAGTTGATAGAGTCTGCTCAGTTATCGCCGATGACTTTTCTATTTTTAGTAATGTTAGTAGTATTTATAGCAGGCTTCTTTATTGATTTTATTGAGATCATTTTTATTATCGTGCCTGTTGTAGCACCCATTTTTGAAACCTATGATATGAATTTGGTATGGATAGGTATTTTATTAGCTCTTAATTTACAGACCTCTTTCTTATCACCGCCCTTTGGTTTTGCCTTATTTTATTTAAAGGGAGTTGCGCCAGAGGGCGTCACTACCCAGCAGTTATATAGAGGAATTGTCCCCTTCGTGCTAATACAATTGGTCTTTTTATTAGCCGTTATATTTTTCCCAGAAATAGTCTTTTTATTAATAGAGGAGTGATTGAATGTTAACCTCAGAAAGTTAAAAAATGACTTTTCGTTTGCCCTGTTCGCAGTACAAAAAAGACCAGAATAAACACCATTGTAAAAATTTATGTTTTTATAAATTATTTTCGACGTTTAAAAATAAAATCATAAGTAAACACAAAGACTAATGATTGAATACTAGTTTGTACATTATTATTAGGCTCTGCTAGGAACAAATTTTCAGGGGTAATATTTGAAAAATCAATTAATGTCTGACCACCACTACTGTAACCAAACCCATAATCTATTCCTATAGAGACTTCATTATTCCACAATTCAAATAGACTACCTAAGGACATATGATAGATGGAAGGAGTGGAGGCTAGAAACTCAAATTCACTAAAACCTTCTACTTTTTCTCGTGGATTGAAATCGGTACGGAATCCTAGTATCAGGGTAGAGGCATCCCTCATTTTTTTCTGCAACCCTATTGCAAAATTAAACACTTCTTTGTTTCCTGTTCGCACATTGGTATTTTGAGAGAATACTTCTGTTGCCAATCCTTCAAAAGGATCATTCGTTGTTTCAATTATATTATAGGCTTTTATATTTCTAAAATATTCTGCAGATAGAGAGAAACGCCATTGCCCATAATTAAAATCAATTCCATATCCAATCGAGAAGGGGGTTTTGTAATTCTCTAATTTTGTTGAGTTCAAATTAGACCTTACATATACGGAGTCGGGACTTATTTTTTGTAAGTCATCCAAATCATAAGTGGCTCTTTTGTAAACATACCCATAAGTTGGAGTGGTAATGGTCATTCCTATAATCACATCCTTTTCTGGTTTCCATGATAAGCCTAATTTAGTTAGAAACCCTCCACTAGCATTAAAGGAATATTTTAAATGAGATCTAAGTCCATATAGCAAGTGAGTAGGTAAGTTTTTTGGAACAATTTCTTTTTGTATGGTTAGATCTGTAGACTGACTGTGCATGACAATAAATTGGGAAGCCCCTACAGATAAAGAGGAAGTCAATTTATAAGATAGGCCAAATCCTAGCCAACGCTCCGTTAATTTTTTTTGAAAATCCAAATTGCCAATAAAAAGTTGCTGATCGTTATTGGCCACTTCCCCTACTTCTCGACCTCTATAATTTAAGTTAGATTTGAATCTTGTAAAGGTCGTTGCCCCTCCTCTAAAACGTTTATTATTAAAAAGAGGAAATCCGACAGCCGCAAAGCCCGGAGAGAATCCGAGGTGGTCATCAGATACCCTTGTTCCTTTACCTAAAAAATCTTCTGTTGTCAATTTTGAGTAGGTAGGTGTTAAAAAGGAAAGGGATAATCCAAATTTTTCTCCTCGCCCCATTGCGCCCGGATTATAAAAAATAGCCGTTTCATCTTCTGTAGAGGCAATCACCGCACCATTTAATAACAAGCCCTTTGCCCCATATTGGTGGGTCCAATAATGGGCATCAATCTGGGCATAGGCTAGTGCCGATAAGTAAAATAGGGTATAAAATACTAGTAGGATTTTTTTTGCTTCCATATAAACATATTATTGTTTTTTAAATGTTAAAATTATTATAAGAATCTAACTCCTTCTTGAATCCTGTGTTAATTTGTGTTAACTTGCATATACAGTAGATTGATTCGATCTACTGATTATTGAGTCCCTCCTGCGGACTTCTATATACAATTATTCAGAGGCAACATCATCCTAATTTTAGTCTTAATTCAGTAAGGTAAGTGCTTGAACATTGATTTCAACAATGCCTTGCGTTTGAAATTACCATCTGTTAACCCTGTTTGCCTATGCGTTTAGTTTTACTATTACCCGTTCTATTATTTTTCACATTGACACTTCAAGGACAAACTTTGACAAAAAAAGGCATTTCTACAAAGTCTTCAATAAAGAAGGAGTTAAAGGTTTTTCCTAACCCAGCCACCAATTTTATTCAATTAAAAGAATCCAGTAAAGTAGGAGCTATCATTATATACAATCTTGTTGGCAGAAAAATTAAAAACTTTACGCCTGTAAAAGATAAAACCTACCATATAACAGACTTACCTAAAGGCATGTACCTAATTCAATTGCTAGATTTTAGTGGTAAAGTATTATCCACTCAGCGATTGAGTAAAAAATAATGATTTCACATAAAAAAGAAGCCCTTACGAATGGTAAGAACTTCTAAAGTATAATGGTTATAATACGAAGTCTTATTAGGGAGCATCAAATATACTTTTAGTCAGATGGTCATTAGCTGACAATAGTAAATTTTAAAATATAAGTTTTTTATTGATAGGAAGTTATAAGGAACGGTGTAGAAATAGATTTACAAACCTGCCCGACTCAGGCAGGCGGGTTTAGGGTAGCTTATTTTGTTGCTAGTTTTGGCTTTGAAAACGGGAGTTATGTTGATATA
>CAKZUM010000057.1 GCA_937921525.1 uncultured Saprospiraceae bacterium | reverse complement strand
ACAATAGAATTAGCTCCACTCCCCCGCCCTACATGATGGTAGCCCAAACTTTGTCCATAACGAATAATGTCCCAAGTGATTAAAAAGTAAGCACAAAATTCTTGCTGTTTGATAACTTTTAATTCTTTTTTCACTCGCTCTAAGGCAGTCGTATTTTGAGCACCATACCGTTGCTCACAACCATTATACGCTAACTTTTCTAGCAATTGAAAATCGCCATCTTTAGAACCTGTAAAAGTTTGTCGATTATATTTCTGTGCTTCTTTTTTAAAGTTAATAGTACAGGCATTGATAATATTTTTAGTGTTTTCTAGAATGGTTGGGAAGCCATCATATAAAGTTTTGACATCTTGTTGGGATAAAAAATATTCTCCTTGCTTGGCTATATCTTTTTGAGTCAATTTACTATGCAAAGTATTAAGGTCTATGGCTCTTAATAACTGATGCAATTCAAATCCTTGTTTATCCAGAAAAGTGATCGGATTTAAAGCGACTAATTTGTGCTGATGATGGCGCACTTCTGCAAAATATAAACGATTCACATGCTCTGGTCGAACGCCTAAAAATTCATTTTCTTCAAAACATTCTATGGGCTTAATTAGGCGAGGATAGATGATAAAAGTGTCTAGCATTTCGGGCGGCACTTCTGGTAATTCTTTCCCATCCAAGGAACAATCTGTCAACAATTTATTGAGTTGATAAAAGCCTTTCCAATTCTTCGCCAAGCCTGTATATAACCAACGATTGTCTTTCCGAAATTCTACCCCAATGATCGGTTTAATTCCTGCTTCTTTGCATAGTTGAACAAAGTCGAATGCGGCACTGGTATTGTTGATGTCTGTTAGGGCTAGGACGGGTAAGTTCCGTTTGACAGCGGCTGCCACCAATTCCGCAGGCGAGAGTGTGCCGTAGCGTAGGGAGAAGTAGGAGTGACAGTTTAGGTACATTTAAAATAGCTTCTTTAGATGCTTTTTCTTTTTTCATTGAAAAAAAAGAAACAAAAATTCTAGTCCAAAAAAACTCCCTCCGGTCAGACAGTTTTTGGACGGGCCATCACTCCTAGATGTTGACCATTTGATGTTGACAATGTTTTCATTAAACTTAGAACGAAATTTTCAATCGCAGACGTCTCCCCCTCTTTTTAAGAGGGGCTGGGGGGAGTTCACAAAAAAGGCTGTCAGCTACGAAAAAAAACCCTATATCAAGCCTTCTGAAATAACTAGGTACAATGAAATCAAAGTATTTCTGGGCCTCAAAAAGATAGTATCTTCATTAAAAACGATAATAACTTTAGACGATTTATATTACTTTAATACTCCTGATAGTAAGTGGTAATTTTAGCTTTAGAAATAGCCTCCTAAGAGGTTTAAGTTACAAACTTAAACCATCGACTCTATAAGAATCATAAGTTGTGGAAATGTCAAAGTTTATCTTTTTGTCAAATTAAATACGTACAACAATATGCCGCATACCACTCAAACAGAACCCAACGTAATAGCCCCCTCTCCAAATCGCTTCCGAATCTTATCCATAGCAGACATTAGATTCACCTCTTCTTGTGTATCCTCAAATAAACTTACTTGATAATAGCCATGTACTAGATTAGAAAATTTAATACCGACCAATCGAATTAATTGTCGTCGCTGGTAGAGTTTTTTAAATAATTTTAAAGCCTGTTGAATAATTATTTTATCGTTTGCTGTATGGGTAATTCTTTTTTGTAAGGTATAGGTATTGGAATCTGTATAGCGAATCTTGACCGTGATGCAGGCTGTCAACTTTTTTTGCTTCCGTAGTTCAAACGCTAACGCTAAAGCCATCTTTGTCAACTGTCCTTTAAGGATAGTCAGGTCAATGGTATCTAATTGGAAAGTATGTTCTACGGCAATTGCTTTTTTCTCGGCATACGGGATGACTGGGCGATGATCGACACCATTCGCTCTTTGCCAAAGGCTTTTGCCTTTTTTACCAAATTCTCTCTGTAATAATTGTGGAGGAATTTCGCTGAGCGTTTTAATTTTTCGCACGCCCATTAAGGCTAATTTTCGGAAGGTTTGTACCCCTACTCCTGGAAGCTTACGGGTAGACAGAGGGGCAATAAATTGTTTTTCTTCTCCTGCTGGAATGAGTTGCTGTCCGTGCGGTTTGGATTCTTCAGTTCCTATTTTACTGACGGTTTTATTTACAGACAAGCCACAAGAAATAGGCAAGCCTGTTTCTCGCATAATATTCGTTCGCAACTCTTGTGACCATTTCCAGCAACCTACATGGCGGTCCATGCCTGTTAGGTCCAAATAAAATTCATCTATCTTTGATTTTTCAAATACAGGTGCTTGTTCCTGTATCATGTCCGTCACTACTTTGGAATGCCGACTATATTTATCATAGTCTCCTCGTAACACAATTACATCAGGGCATAAGCGTACTGCCATTTGCATAGGCATAGCGGGATGAATACCAAAGCGGCGTGCTTCATAGGTGCAGCTCGCTACTACTCCCCGACCACTTTTTCCACCTATAATAAGTGGTTTTCCTTTCAATGCACTATTATCCCTCACCTCCACAGCAGCAAAGAACGCATCTAAATCTAGATGCAATATTGATTTTTGAAACATGGTTTTGTTTGTAATCCAGTTTTTTAGAGCAGAGAATAGAGACCGTTGCACTGAGAGAACAGAGATGGATTTCGTTTAAAATTGAACAGGTTCAAGCCAATTGATCCGATCACTTACAGTGGTCGGATCAAGCTGCACGTTTTATTCGACCACTGGAAGTGGAATGTCGTCAACTTAACAAAAACTAGGCAGCTTATAAGACATAATTCAACGCGGAGCTACTTCGTAGCTACACGGATTTTTTAGGATCTTTGTAGGTCGTGTATCTAGGCGTTGACTTTTTTTATTACCATGTACATACTACTCCAATACGGAGCTACTTCGTAGCTATATGGATTTTTGTAGGTCGTGAAGGATGTTGACAGTTGAAAGCCACCATACAGGTA
>CAKZUM010000056.1 GCA_937921525.1 uncultured Saprospiraceae bacterium | reverse complement strand
AGTACTATTGATACTCCCCTTGGGATTAGACATAGCAATACCAACAAGAAATGGTTTTTAATGATTTTTTTAAGATAGGAAATAATCAATCTATGCGGACTGCATGTCGATATAATTTTTCTCTCTAAATTGTAATTAACTGGTGGGAAGAAAACGCATTAAGCTTAATCACTATACGTAATCCACAATTATGCCAAAGGAACGATATTTACGAACAAGTTTAGTAAATTTTTAAAGTTTGCTAAACTTGTATTACACACAAAACCAACATTATGAAAAAACGATATAAAGCGATTGGTTTAATGTCTGGAAGTTCTTTAGATGGTGTAGATATTGCTTTTTGTGAGTTTGAATTAGGGCAAGACACACAGCAAAACATACTAATAGAAGACTGGTCTTTACAAGTAGCCGAAACCATTCCTTTTCCTGAAAAATGGCATAATCGCTTACTCAATTTACCTACACAAAACGCCCTTACCTTTGCTAAAACGCATACCTATTTAGGGCATTTTCTTGGAGAAATCGTCAATGATTTTATAACTACCCATAAAGTATATCCTGACTTAATTGCCTCTCATGGCCATACCATTTTTCATGAACCTAATAACAGAATGACGATACAAATTGGCGATGGTGCTGCCATAGCCGCTACTACTGGCTATACTACTATCACTAATTTTAGAAATCAGGATATTGCCATTGATGGAGAAGGCACACCCGTAGCTCCTATTGTAGATAAATATTTATTTAAAGGCCATGACTTTTATCTAAACATCGGAGGCATTGCCAATATCTCCTGTGTCTTACCCGAAAAAGTAGTCGCATTCGATATATCTCCTGCCAATCAATTATTAAATGTACTGGCAAATCGTCTAGGACACGAATATGACGAAGGTGGAAAAATTGCCGCTTCTGGAGTTGTAGATGAGGAGTTATTTAAACTATTTAATGCTGGTTCTTTTTATAATCAAGCCTATCCAAAATCTTTGGATAATTCATGGGTAAGCAAGCATCTATTACCACATATAGAAAATGACCGGGAGTTGATTCCTCTCCAATTAGCTACAGGCGTAGAGCATATTGCTTATCAAATTGCTCAGTCTATTCATCAAGTGATAGAGAAGGAAGAATTACAGCAGAATACTTATTCTTTACTAGCAACTGGCGGAGGGGCATTTAATAGCTATTTGATGGAACGTTTACAAAGTTATTGTGATGTGATGAATGTACAAGTGATTATTCCAGAGGGTCCGACTATTCAATTTAAAGAGGCTATTTTAATGGCTTGGATGGGGGTTTTGCGTATGGAGGGCGTGCCTAATGTGTTGAAGACGGTGACGGGTGGACAGCGGGATACTGTTGGGGGGGCGGTGTATGCTGGGCGATATTAATGTTGGATTGGATGGATACTTGTTTAAATCAAAAATCATATATCCATCCTAGATGCACCCCAGTTGGATATATGAAGTATGATTTCTGATATATGAAGTATGATTTTTCTACCCTAGATTTAGCGACCTACAAAAATCCATATAGCTATGAAATAGCTCCGCACTAGAGCAGCATGTAATAAGTAATATAAAAAGTCAACGCCTAGATACACGACCTACAAAAATCCAAAAAAATCCGTGTAGCTACGAAGTAGCTCCGTGTTGAATTATGTCTTACTTGTGCTCAATATGGGTGATACCCTGAAGGTATCACCCATATTGTGGCTTAAAAAAATAGTCAACAACTAACAAAGTAATCCTACTAATCAGATAATACTATTCAGCCTTTCCCAACAACAAATTGATCCGAAATAGCCTGATCCATATACTTCTGCAAGATAGAAGCAATCTTTTCCGTACTTGGGCCATCGAACATATTATAATGATTACCAGGTACTTTAAACACCTCTACTCCATCTAATGCAAAAGATTTCCAACCATGAAATTCTGGGTCTTTTAAATAGAACATTTGATCTTCTGCTTTAAATAATAAGACAGAAATATCGCAAGGTTTTAAGTCATACTTCCAATATGCTTCAATGCTTTTTTCATAAACTTTCTTACCATAAGGCAATAAGCCTTCTTCAAGGTTTTGCGTATCAGTATCTTTATACGCCACTTTTACTTTTCCTAAAAAGTGCTGATAGCGTTGCTTCAACATGGTGCTTTTATAGTTGATCGTTTCCAACGGTTTTTTCATAAGCATAGAAAAGTTATGTCCCGTTTTCTTTAACATCTTTTCTAGCTTACCTGCATCTGCCCAGTTATCTTTTGCCACGGCATCAAACAAAGAAACAATTCCTACCTCTTTACCCATCTCTTTTAATTGCTTCGCCATTTCAAAAGCAATCAAGCCACCCAAAGAATAGCCTGCCAGATGGAATGGCCCTTCTGGATTTTGGTCTAAAATCTCATTTATATAATGAGTCGCCATGGACTCAATCGTTTCTAATGGATCCGAAGTTCCATCTAAACCTTTCGCTTGTAGGGCATAGATTGGTTGGTCTTCATCTAAATGTCTCACCAGTGACTGGTAAAACAAAACATGCAATCCTCCGCCATGTACTAGATACAAAGGTTGTTTAGAACCCTCAGATTTAATAGGTACTAGGGAGGTCCATTTTTTTGCATCTACCTCTGTCTTAGCCTCTAACAATTTCGCCTGTTTCGCAATAGTCGCATTTTGAAAAAGACTGGTAATTGGCAATTTAATACCCGATGCTTTGAATATTGTGGATAGTAATTCAACTGCAATCAAAGAATGTCCACCTAAATCGAAAAAATCATCATGTATGCTAATTTGATCTACTTTAAGTAACCCTTGCCAAAAACCAGCCAGTTCTTTTTCTCTTGGCGTGCGAGGTGCTTCATATTTATGGCTTTGGGCCAATTGGGTTCGACTCGGTTTCGGCAATGCCTTTCGATCTATTTTTAACGAAGTATTTTGCGGGAAGGAATCCATTTGTATATAAAAAGATGGCACCATATATCCAGGTAACTTATCTTTTAAATACGATTTTATATCCCCTTCTTGTAAGTCTATTTTGTCGGATTGATAATACGCAACTAACTCTTTTCTTTCAGAATCTTCCGATACTACATTGACCACACTCTGCTGAATATTCGGATGTTGATTTAGTAATTCTTCTATTTCGCCAAGTTCGATTCGGAAACCTCTGATCTTTACTTGCGTATCTATTCTTCCTAAGAAATCAATATCTCCATTTGGTAAATATCGAACTAAGTCTCCTGTTTTATACCAATGTGTAAACGGCACTTTGTCCTCACTCAATCGGACATATTTTTCTGCTGTCAAATTGGGTCGATTAAGGTAGCCTCCCGTAACACCTGCCCCACCTATATATAACTCTCCCGGTATTCCTAGCGGAACTGGTTGCTTATCTTCATCTAATATAATCGTCCAAACATTAGCATTTGGGCGGCCAATTGGCGCAAATTCTCCGTAAGGCTTTTGCTCCAAAAAGGAATCTGTAATTTCTTTATAGGTGGCATAGATAGTCGTCTCTGTTGGACCATAGCCATTCCAAACAGATTTTGCATTCTTCAACAATTTGGCAGCCAATTCTTTGGAGAATCCTTCTCCACCTGCGACAATTTTTAATTGCTGATCTCCTTTCCATCCAGATAATAATAGTATCTTCCAAGTAGTCGGTGTCGCCTGCATAAAGGTAGGTCTAAATCGTTCCAACTCTTCTCTTAATGCAAAGCCATCTTTCTTTGTATTTTCCTCTGCTAAGATTAAAGTACCTCCTTGTATGAAGGTTAAAAAATAATCAGGAATAGACATATCAAAAGACATGGAAGAAACAGAATAAACGATGTCTTCTGATGTCAACTGCAAATGCTCATTAATTCCGAATAAAGTATTAATTGCACTTCTATGTTGTATAGCCACCCCTTTAGGCTGTCCTGTAGACCCCGAAGTATAAATCACGTATGCTTCCGTAGTGGACGGAATATTAATAGATAAATTATGTCTATTTTCTAATGCTAAAGTTTCTTCTAATTCTTCCCAAACAAAATATTTTTTTTTGAAATTAGAAAAATCACCAACCCCTAAAGCACGTATTAAAAAAGAGCAATTGGCATCTTCTAAAATAAGTTCTTTTCTGTTTTTAGGATTTCTTGGGTCAATAGGAACATAGACACCTCCTGCTTTTAAAATGCCGTAGATCACAATCAGCATATCAATGCTATTGTTCATGCAGAGTCCTACATATTGACCTATTTCTAGACCTTCTTTTTTTAGAAAATGAGCTAACTGATTTGCTTTTTCATTAAAATCGGCATAGGTGATAGATTGGTCTCCTGAAAGGATCGCATGTTTATTTCCATGCTTTTTTACTTGCTGTTCAAATAGTGTAGTTAATCTTTCATGGCTTGGAAAATCTAATTGATTTCCTTTACCCATTTTAAGTAGTTGCTCCTTTTCAGATTTTGGAATCATTGGAATACTAGCTACCTTTTGCTTGGTATTACCAATAATATTTTCTAATAGATAATGGAATTCCTCTAGGCGTAAATTAATAGTATCTTTTGTAAATAAATCCGCATTGTAGGTCCATTCAAAATCCAATCGATCGTCAATAGGTTTTAAGTTAATGAAGGCGTCAAATATTTCAAATTGCTTTGGAATCATATGCGTTCTCACCGCTAGACCACCATAATTCATTTGCCCCAATGGACTATCCATATTGAAGGCAACCGAAATTAAAGTATTCCGATTCGCCGCTCTTTGTACATTTAATTTTTTGACTAAATTACCAAAGGTATAATTTTGATGATCGAAGCCATCTAAGACATTTCCTCTTACTTCTTTTAGAAAAGAACTAAAATCTTGCTCCTTTAATAATTTACTTCTTATTGGTAAGAGGTTGATTAAGTGTCCGACCATATTCGCATTGCCTGGCAAATTATGCCCAGCAGCTGCCATTCCAAAAATCACTTCTTCTTGCTTGGCTAACCGAAGCAAAAAACATTTGAAAGCAGCCATAATAAATATATAAGGCGTAGTACCTTCCTTTGCTGCCGCTTTCTGCAATCGCTTATAAAAGTCTCGGTCAAATTCTAATTTGGATTGCCCCGCAGGATAAGACTTTACACTCGTTCTTGGAAAATCCGTAGGCATATCCAAGATCGGAATCTTATCTTCAAAACGCTTCATCCAAAACGCTTCATCTTTTGTATATTTTTTAGTGGTCTTATGCTTACTTTTTTCTGATACATAATCCGTCAGGCGTTTAGGTGTTGCTAATGGATTATTTGTTGTTCCTGCTAGTCTAGAATAAATTTCTCCTAATTCTTTAGTAACAATACCTAAGGACCAACCATCACAAATAATATGATGTACATTGATTAACAACTCAAAATCATCTGTTGCTTTCTCTACTAAAATGAATCGTATTAATGGGCCATACTCTAAATCAAAAGCAGTCGTGGATTCTGTTTTTCTAAGTTGATCTAAATTAACGCGCTGCTCTATTTCTGTTAAGTCTTTCCATGATAATTCTATGATCGCTGGATCAAAAATGGAATGAATCGTTTGCGTCTTACCATCTGCACTAAAAGTCGTTCGCAAAGACTCGTGCCTTTGCACCACTTCATGAATTGCATTAAATAAATGCTCCTTATTTAAATTTCCTTTTAAATTAATATCTGTAACGATATTATAAGCTGCCGCCGCTTCTGCACTAAATTGATGACTCAACCAGATTTCCTCTTGCCCATCTGCTAGGGCAATAATCATTTTTTCATTATTACTTCCCTCTAACAAACCTACTGGTGCGGCAATAGGTCTAGGTGCAGCGAGGGCGTTAGTAGCTACACCCTCTGCATTGCCTGGTGTATTTTCGTAATAGTAATTTAAATCCTCTCCCTCATAAGGTTGGATTAAATCTGCATCGAATAAATCTTGTATTGCTGATTCTAATGCTTTATAAGTTTTATCAAAATCTTCTTGCGTATGTGCCGTAGAAATAAAACAAGGTCGCTCTCGCATATTGACCCCATACATCCGTAAGTAATAGTTAAAAAGTCGAGTCAAAGGATTGGCATCTATCGGTTTTATCATATACATAGACGCCGTACCTTGTATCATGTAAGGCGCTTTCATACGTAAGAAAATGTCTCTTACTTTAGTGGCAAACTCTTTCGTTTTTCTATTTAAATCTTCTTGTAAGGCAGGGCCTTGTTTCACTAATTCGGTCATAGCAGCGTGACCCGCTGCCACACTTACAGGGTTCTTAATAAAAGTACTTGCAAAATAAGTAACCGCCCCTTCTGGACGAGAGTCATCCCCAAATTGCCATAGACCTCCATCAAAAGCCTGCATGTATTTTTCTTTTCCTGCTACTGCGGAGAGCGGTAATCCACCACTAATAGATTTGCCATACGCAACTAGATCTGCTTCAACTCCAAACCATTCCTGCGCTCCTTTTTGTGCCAATCGGAAGCCATTAATAATTTCATCAAAAATTAATGCGACATCATTTTCTGCTGTGATTTTGCGAATGGCTCGGATTAATTCATGGTGTTGCCAATGCGGATTTTGTGCTTGTACTGGTTCTATTACAACCGCTGCTAAATTCTTTATATCTGCTTTTAATTTTTCTAATACATTAGGATCGTCATAATCTAATACCAAGGTATCTTCTACCACCTTCTTTGGAATACCCGGCGCTGCTGGCATTGCTTTAGAGGTATTTTTAAAATGTACTCCACGAAGCATAAATTGTCCAACTAAACCATGATAATCGGTATCAAATACCGCAATCCGATCTTTACCAGAATACGTTCTTGCTGCTCTGACTGTTGCCAATACTGCCTCTGTGCCTGTATTGGCTAAAGTCGCTCGATCCATACCTGATACTTCGCATACCATTCTTGCAATTTCTGTTGCTTTAGGTGGAAGTATATCTAAGCTATTTCCTTTTTGTATTTGTTCAATCACTGCCTTTTCTACAAAGTCTGGCATATGTCCAAATAGTGCCATCCCGTAGCTCATCACATAATCAATATATTCATTTCCGTCTATATCCCAAATCTTAGAACCTTTGGATTTTTCTGCGGCAGTTTGATAAACTATCTCTTTCCAGAGCTTACTAAATCCTGTTACGGAACGTGGATCAGCATAGTATTTTTTGTGCTTGATAGCTTGCTCTTTTGACTTCTGTGTCCTAGCATTATATCGCTTTACAAAATCTGCTAATGCTGCTTTTTGTTTCGGCGATAAATCATCACTTGCACTAATTTTTTTATAGTTATTCAACTTGGCTGTTACGCCCTTAATAGATCGTTTTATTTTTACTTCTTTTTCCTCTTCTTGCTTTTTAGTTGTTGGGGCAGCTGGTGCCGTTGGGTTTGCTACTGTGTTTTGTATTGGATTAGATACCACTGCTGTTGGCATCGCTACTTGCGGTATTCCTCCTCCTTGTAATAACTGCAACTGCTGTTGCATTAACTGCAATTGCTGCTGCACTAGGTTAGTCACTTGCGGATTGGCACTTGTTGGTAGTGGCATCTGCATGGCTGTATTTGGTATTGCAGCAACTACATTATTTACGGGTACTACAGCAGGTGTTGTTGGCATTGCTGATGGGACTGCCACAACTTTTTCAACGGGCTGAAATTGATCTGCGGGTAATTCCTCATCCACATAATCTGCCAAGCTTTCAATCGTAGGCGTAGATTCAAATAATGCTCTAAAAGAAATATCTAAATCAAACTTGTTATTAAATTGTATCACTGCCTGACTTAGAAATAAAGAATCAAATCCTAATTCTAAGAAGGTAGCATCAATATCCATTTCTTCAGGCTCTAAACCGCTTAATTCAAATAGAATATTTTTAATTTCTTTAATGAGTAGTGTTTGCCTTTTTTGTGTAGACATAATAGTAGTGTTATTTGTAAGAGGAGATTCATTGACTGATTGTTCCAATATTTCTTGTTCTATATTGGAGGTATTTGTTTGAGTTGTAGTAGTAGGAGGGCTAGATATATTTATAGATTTTTCCTTGTTAGGAGCGATCCAATAAGATTTTCTTTCAAAAGGGTAAGTGGGTAGGGGTACTCTAGAAATGGCTTTTTCTTGGTAATAATTTTCCCAATTAATAGGCAAGCCATTTACCCAAAGCTTTGCTAAATTTTTCTGTATAAAAAGTTGATCGTTTATCTTTTCTTTCGGGTGGCGTATAGAAGGAAAAACCAATTGAGACTTCACCTTCGATGGATGTTGTTTTGTAAAAGTAGACAAGGTTTGACCTGGCCCAATCTCAATCAATACTTTATTAGGTGCTTCTAAAATAGTCGCCAAGCCATCAGAGAAACGAACCGTATTTCTTAAATGCTTAACCCAATATTCAACGCTGGTAATTTCTTCTGCTGATACCCATTGTCCACTTAAATTAGAGATGATCGGAATCGTGGGTGTGTTGAATTGAACAGTCTGTAAGAATTGTTCAAATTCTGGAATAATTGGATCTATCTGAGCAGAATGAGCGGCTACTTTGATATGTATTCTAGAGCAGTCGATTCCTGCTGATTCTATTTTTTGTTGTATTTGATTGATAGCCGATGCAGTACCCGAAATGACACAATTATCTGGTTTATTGATGACAGAAATACTGCTATTCTCTACCAGATAATTATTAGCTTCTTTTTCTGATAAGGCGACACTTAGCATCGCTCCTTCTGTTTTTAATTGCTCAAATAATCGGCCTCTTAGGGTTACTAAGCGTAAACCGTCTTCTTTAGAAAAGACTCCTGCGATACAGGCAGCTGTATACTCGCCCATACTATGCCCAATCATTTGGCTAGGCTGCACGCCCCACTGTAACCACAGCTGCGCTAAAGCATATTCTATGGTAAACAATGCAGCCAACGCATAAGAAGGTTTTTCTAATTGTAACTGTAATTGGTCTTGGTCAGCTGATTTTTTTGGAAAAAGCAAAGGGGCAATATCCATTCCCTCTTCTACTTTTAAGAAACGTATACAATCATCTACCGTTTCTTTAAAAACAGCATAGGAAGTATATAAATCTTGCGCCATTCCGACATACTGCGCACCACCGCCTGGGAACATCCAAACGATCTCTTCTATCTCTTTTAATTGTCCTTCATTCTTGGCAATTACCTTTCCTTCTTTTGAAGTATTGTTATTTAATGCCAGTACTTTTCTATAGGAAAATTCTGATCTTCCTATAGCAGTTGTATAGGCTATTTCTTTGACATTAAAATTCTTATTCGTATTTAAATAAGTTTGATAGGTCTCTACTTGTTTTGCTAAAGCCGTTTCCGTTTTTGCAGAAAGTAGTACTATATCTGCTGAATCATCTATAGATGAAGTTGCCGTTTCTATAAGCGGTGCTTCTTCCAAAACGACATGTACATTTGTACCGCCTAAACCAAAAGAACTAACCCCTGCCCGACGAACTCGTTCTCCTCTCTTCCAATCTTTTAATCTTGCATTTACATAAAAAGGAGTCGCCTCAAAATTGATTTGAGCATTAGGCTGTTGGTAGTTTAAGTTAGGTGGAATGGCTTCATTTTTTAAAGCCAGAGCAGTTTTAATTATTCCTATTACACAGGCACCTGCATCTAAATGACCGACAGCCGTTTTAGCAGAACCTATTCCACAAAATTGTTTTTTATTTGTGTTTTTTCTAAAGGCTTGTGTTAAGGCAGCTACCTCTATAGGATCTCCTAAAATAGTTCCTGTACCATGCGCTTCTATATAGTCAATATCTTCTGGATTCACTGTAGCATTTTGTAAGGCTTGCTCAATTGCAGTAGCTTGTCCTTGAATACTTGGCGCAGTAAATCCGATTTTATCTGACCCATCATTATTGATTCCCGTACCTTTTATGACTGCCCAAATATGGTCTTTATCTTCGACTGCTTTTTCTATTTTTTTTAATACGATACAAGCCATTCCATTCCCTCTGACCATCCCTTTCGCATCTGCATCAAAGGCTCGAATATAGCCTTCTGGAGATAAAGGACCACCCTCTGTGTACATATACCCAACCCCTAAAGGCGGCTGTATTCTCCCACCTGCAACTAATACCATATCTGCATCGCCTGCATCTAAACTTTGGCAAGCCATGTGTACCGCTGTACCTGATGAAGAACAAGCAGTTTGAACATTTACAGCAGGGCCTTTCAAATTTAACTTATAAGCGACACGGGTAATGGAAAAACTTTTCTCTGTTCCAATTGTCTCCGCATATTCGCCAGCATTTGCCAACATATCTGGGTGTGTCGCAATGTTATTCGTGAAATAAGCATTGCGGGCTACGCCACCGAAGATGCCGATTTTCCCCTTATATTCATAAGGATTATATCCTGCATTCTCCAAACAATTATAGGCCGTTTCTAATAATACCCGATGTTGTGGGTCCATCTGCTTCGCTTCCTTCGGATGATACCCAAAGAAGGAAGCATCAAAGCAATCTGCATGATCTAGGCTATAACTTCTTGCTACATAATTTGGATTATTTAGTAAGGCTGGATCGAGTCCTGCTTTTTCTAAATCTTCTCCAGTTACCACTTTTCCAACATCTATTCCTGTAGTTAAATTTTGCCAAAATTCTTCTAAGGTATTCGCCCCTGGTAATCTACAGGACATACCTACAATCGCATAACCTTCTAATTTTTGGGATGCAGTAGAAGCGTCATTCGTTGTGGTAGTTTGTGTAGACGGTATGGAAGTCGTATATCCTAATTGCTCTGATAAGGCGATCGTTGCATCTGAAAGTTTTGTAGTTTTTAAAGTCTTTTTCCAATCATTCGCTTTATCCGCATTGATAGATTTATGTTGTCGTAAATTGGAATCACTCATAGATCGAGAATCCTTGTGAATTCCATCGACTAATTTATTTTCTATATTTTCATAAGGCTGTAATAAGCCGGGGTGAAAGTCTAATTGTATTTGTTTGCATAAGGCTTGCATCAAGGTTTCTGGAGCTTGTACTAAATCCTCGTAGCGCAATTCAAATTTTCTATGTGTTGGTATGTCTTTTAAAAAAGTAGTAATATTCCGATGACTATTATACCAAATCATTTCTCCTAATTCTGTAGCAGAAAAAGGATGATCTTTCACATAAACCACTTGGTCCATTCGATACTTTTCGAAGGAAGGAACCATTGCAGATGGATGTCGAACTAAGTGAATAAAAATTGCATTTTCAAAGTCTTGTTCTGCTTTTTGCAATGCTTTTAAATCTAGTGCATAAGATGGCGTCTTATCAACGATGATTTGATCTCCTGCCCACTCTTGTAGTTGTCTGTAAAACTGCTTAGTGGTATAACCCTTCTTTTCAAAATCATTAATGATTAAACGAGCGGCCTCCGCATCACAGTTTTTTAATTCCATGACAACACGGATCGCTCCCTCTTGCCATAGGCTAAACTTACCTGTGTAAGCAGCGTTCCTTTCTTTTAAATCATGGAATCCTAGTAGTTTTAATTCATTGACTGCCAACAACTTAGGATGCCCCGCCAACATCAGGCGTAATAAACTAGTGCCTGACCTAGGTGGTGCTAGAATGAAAATAGCGGGAGGATTTTTTTTAATGGATGTATCGAATGAAGTTAGTGTTGGAAAGTAAGATGTAATGGACTGTAGTGTACTTTCCGATAATTTATTTTTAGTTGTAGGAGCAATTTCCCTACTAGTAGATTCTATTATTTTGCTAGTTCCTAATTCGTTGCCATATCTTTCTTCCAACATTTTAGCGTAAGAAGCTACCGTTGGAAAATCAAAAATAGTCGTAACAAAAATAGACGTCTTTAGGCTTTTCTGTATGGTGCCGATGAACTGGGCAGCCTGTATAGAGTTGCCACCTAACTCAAAAAATTTATCGTTTCTACCGATGGAATCAATTTCTAATAATTGTTCCCATATAGCAGTGATTCTTTTTTCTAAAGGTGTTTTGGGAGCTTGGTATCGTTGTGCTAATTGAGGTCGATCTTTTGGTGGATCGGGTAAGACTTTTCTATCAAATTTTCCATTAGGTGTTAATGGAAATTGTGCAAGGACTACAAAATTAGTAGGCAGCATATATTCCGGAAGCGTTGCCTCCAAGAATGCACGAATGTCAGAAACATTTAATTGATCTCCTTCATTTAAAGTCACGTAAGCAACTAGCCGTTGCTGACCAATGTCTTCTTTATTTTTTAATAAAACGACAACTTCTTTGACTAAATCATAGCGACTAATGGCCACTTCAATTTCCCCTAATTCTATTCGGAAACCTCGGAACTTTACTTGAAAATCTGAGCGACCCAAAAATTCAATATTACCATCACTCATCCATTTTCCCAAGTCTCCTGTATTGTATAACACCTCCCCGCCTCTACTTTCCTGAAATGGATTTTTGATAAAACGCTCTGCAGATAATTGAGGTCGATTCCAGTAGCCCTTTCCTACCACAGGTTTTGAGCCACCGATATAGATAGTCCCCAATTCACCAACACCCACCTCTTCCATTTGGTCATTTAAGATAAACATTTCATAGTTATCTATCGGCCGACCAATAGGTGCTTTAGGGGCATCGAAGCCTTTGGGAAAAGTAAAATAGGTACAATTTACAGTAGCCTCTGTTGGGCCATATAAATTATATAATTGACAATTGGGCAATAGTGTTTCGTGCTTCTGTGCCAAGGAAGTAGGACAGACTTCACCTGAAACATTTACCAACTTTAGGGATTGTAATTTGCTAGGATCTGCCTGCCCCAAGATCAATGTATGTAAAGATGGTAATGTAAGTATATGTGTTATTTGATGTCGAGCAATGGTCTTAGACAATTGCTGAATATCTTTTTCTTCTCCTTGTTGTGGGATCACTAATGTGGCTCCATGATAAAAGGTCCAATAGATGGTCAATACAGATACATCAAAAGAAATCGAGCAGGTTAATAACATTTTATCAATCGGGGTAGGCGCAATATTATGTTGTCCTTCCAGTTGATTAAAAATATTATCATGCGTTATCATTACCCCTTTTGGTTTACCTGTTGAACCTGAGGTATAAATCATGTACGCTAAGTCCGATCTACTCGTCTTGTCTTGATATTGCTTCGTAGAAGCTACGTTGGTGATGGTTGGCCATTGCACATCTAGTGCAATAATTGAGGAATTTGTATTGGGCAATTTAGATTGGTAGGCTTCATGGGTCAAAATAGCTTTAGCCCCCGAGTCAGCAATCATAAACGCCATTCTTTCTGCGGGATAATCAAAATCAATTGGCACATAGGCAGCCCCTGCCTTTTGTATCGCTAAAATGCCAACGATTAAATCTAAAGAACGTTTTAAATATAGTGCTACAAAATCTCCTACACCAACATGCTGTTGCTGTAAGAACCATGCTAAATTTGATGTTCGCTCATCTAATTCCTGATAGGTCAAAGATTGGTCTTCAAATATTAGTGCTATCTTGTTTGGTGTTTCTTGGGCATAATACTGAATTATGCCTTGTACCCCTGTGTTATTATCAAAATAACTCAATTTCATAATAAGTCTATTACCAGGGGGGCTATCATCTAGTACCTGTAAAACAAAGTGTTTTACCTAGTACTGTATGAAATTTTTAATTAGTATAATGGTTTAAAATACGAAAAGGATATTTGATTGAGGGTATACCGTGAGGGAAATGGCACAACTTAGACGTAAACAAAGTTAATCTATTCACCTCAGTTAATCAAATTTTTTTTTGACTTTTCTAAAAATCCTCTTTCTAATTACTTGTAATAGACCTAGTTATATTTTACATTGGTCTTTTTATC
>CAKZUM010000055.1 GCA_937921525.1 uncultured Saprospiraceae bacterium | reverse complement strand
ACAGAAGTAGTTGACAATTTTACCACATAGATACATAGGTCACATAGTGTGACATGTACCTATGTGATCTATGTACCTATGTGGTAAAAACAACCCTAGCTATGTCATTTTAATTTTTCCAACTACTTCACTCCTAAATTTGTGGTATAACTAGTATCAACTACGTTGATAAACTTGTCAATATTTCTTATAAAAATTAAAAAGTGTAAGGTAGAGAAATAGTTAAGTAGGTCAACTCAATTAAACGGGTAATTTATCTAAATACTACAAAAAAATAGCATAATTTTATTCAACCTAAAGAGATATAAATTATCTTTATCCAAAAAATAATACATGGATAAAGTAACCAAAAACATAGCTACCTCCTCTACCCTACCAGCAGATTTTTATTCCGACCCAGCCATCTGGGAAAAGATGAAAGAACATATCTTTGCGAGAAGCTGGAATTATATTGGAGATGCCCAAGAAATTTTCAATGTTGCTGTAAATACTTATCCGTTTTTTTTACTAGATAAATATATCGAAGAGCCACTTTTACTAACCAATTATGAAGACCAGATTAGATGTATGTCTAATGTTTGTACCCACCGAGGATTTCTATTAGCGCACCAACCTAGTTTAAATAAAAAATTGACTTGTGCCTATCATGGTCGTCGCTTTAAATTGACAGGAGAATTTGAGCATATGCCAGAATTTAAGGAGGTAGAAAATTTCCCTAGGCCCTGCGAGCATCTACACCAAGTCCCTTTGAAAAACTGGGGCCGTTTCTTGTTTGCAAGTTTAGTTCCACAATTTGATTATAGTCCGATCATTGAAGAATTAGAATCTCGTTTAGGCTTCCTAGATTTCGACTCTTTTGAACATGCAACGGAGTATGACAAAACCTACAATGTCAATGCGCATTGGGCTTTATATTGCGACAATTATTTAGAAGGTTTTCATATTCCCTTTGTACATGCTGGACTCAATAGTATGCTCGACTATGGCAAGTATGAAACTATTTGTAAAGACCATTGGGTACTGCAAGTAGGGTATTCTGATAAAGGAACCATGTCTTTTGATTTACCAGAAGATCATCTGGATTATGGAAAAGATATAACGGCTTATTATTATTGGATTTTCCCAAATTTCATGTTGAACGTTTATCCTTGGGGCTGTCAATTTAATGTGGTTCGACCACTCACTCCAGACTTTACTAAAGTAGAATTTATCTACTATATCCGAGATCGAAAATTATGGAATCAAATGCGTGGGGATCAGATTGGCGATAAGGTGGAGAAGGAAGATGAGTGGGTGGTAGAAGGGGTACAAAAGGGATTGCGTTCTCGGTTTTATCAGGATGGGCGTTTCTCAGTGAAGATGGAAACGGGAGTGCATCATTTTCATCAGTTGTTAAAGAGGTATTTGAGTTAAGAAGATTTTTTGAACACTGAGGCACAGAGCACAAAGAAAAACCACAACAATTCTCTGTATTACAACTTTATAAAAGTTTACAAAAAAAACAAAGTTTTTAAACTAGTAGCTATTTTTTCTGAACCACAAAAGGAACAAAAGACACAAAAGCCTTTCAGAGCATTCTTTTGTGCCTTTTGTTTCTTTTGTGGTTCAAAAGAAGTTTGTGGCTCTGCCACTATATATCTCAGTGTTAATAAAAAACTCCGCATCTCTCTACCCCCAAACATCCACAACCTCCAATAAAGAACCAAACTCTACCACATTCCCAAAAGGCAACCCTTCTTTAGTCTCTCCATATTGATTGATCCAGCAAGCGTCTAAGCCAAATATGCTAGCTCCTGATACATCCCATTGATTAGAAGAGAAAAAGACTAATTCATCAATAGTAGCTTTTAGTTGATCCAATGTCATTTGGTATACGGCTGGTTTAGGCTTATAAACACCTATCGTATCAACCGAAAGAATGGCATCTACATAAGAAGCAATACCCGTCAATTGAACACCATTGTCAAGCATAGAAGGAGTGCCATTTGATAAGATAGCCACCGTCTTACCATTTGCTTTTAAAGTTTTTAATAAGGTGTCTACTCCGTTTATTAAACTTGGCGTATCATACAATGGCAATAAAATATCAAAGACTTTTTTATCTGCTATTCCATTTAAACGCATACTATAATCCAAAGCTTCTTTGGTAACAGTGCTGAATGGTTCGTACTGATTCATTTCATTTCGTAACCAGGTATATTGAAGTTGCTTGGTACGCCATACTTGTAATAGGCTATCTGTTTTATCTCCAGCAATTTCGGTTAATGCTTCTTTTACTTCACTAGTTTTAAATAAAGTACCGAAGGCGTCGAAGACAAAGTATTTTTTATTGGGTAGGTCCTTGATAGTCATTTATTGTAATTTAGATTTTGGACTGTGTGAAAAATCAGAAATCATACATCATAAATCTTTAAATGAGCAAAATTAGACTGATTTATGATTGATGATGTAAGATATATGATGTATGATTTTCCAGCACCAGTCACACTCCTCTAGTTCCGCTGACAACAATTAGGCTGCATATGACTCCCTGTCTCATTAAAATAAGGAAAGGCATTGCCACTACCCTCTTCTTCAAAATAAAAAGCACTCCGCTTTACATCATAATTGCCCACCTCATTCATCGTAGCCGCATCATAAACTCGACCATTTAAAATCGTATATTTTACGTGCTCCGAATTGCGGATATTCTCTAAAGGGTTCGCATCCAAGACAATTAGGTCAGCTAATTTACCTTCTTTGATAGACCCTAGTTGATGATCCATGCCGAGATAGGTGGCTCCATTAATAGTGGCACATTTTAAAGCTTCCATGTTGGTCATACCG
>CAKZUM010000054.1 GCA_937921525.1 uncultured Saprospiraceae bacterium | reverse complement strand
TTTGAGGAGGTGTGAATCAGAATTTTCGGAATTTTAGAATTGACAGAATTTTGCTGTACTTGATGCGCTCAAAATTCTGCAAATTCTCCAATCTTGAAAATTCTGATTCCGACAGTTGCAATATTTCAACATCATAAGATTACTCTATTTTAGTAAAAAATATTATCTTAGGCTTTAAAATATAATTATTTATCACATGGAAGAATTCTTACACTTTTTTGAAACGATGCCCAACTGGCAAAAGTTTACTTGGGTTTTTATTTGTCTTTCTTTTAATTGGATATTGGAAGCCTTAATGCCACTGATTAGTAATGACTATAAGAAGCTCAAACATATTGGGGTGAATATGGTATTTTTTGCGAGTGACCTGTTGATTAATGTAGTCTTTAGTGCGCTTACTGTTGGTATTTTTGTATGGATTGGCGAGAATAATTTTGGTTTACTGAATCAAATTAATTTGCCGATATGGGTAGAGTTGCTGATTGCTATCATGGCATTGGATTTATTTGCGCAATATGGAATGCACTATCTATTACACCATGTACCGTTTTTGTGGAAATTTCACATGATCCATCATAGCGATACCCATGTGGATGCTACGACTGCTACTCGACACCATCCGGGGGATTATGTGACTAGAGAGATTGCCGCATTAGTCGCTATTATTATTTTTGGAATGCCGATCGCTTACTATTTTTTCTATAGAATTATCACCGTGTTTTTTGCTTATTTTACACATGCCAATATTACCGTACCTCAGTGGTTAGATCGGCCATTGAGTTGGATTATTGTGACGCCTAATATGCACAAGTTTCACCATCATTTTGAAGTTCCGTGGACAGATACCAACTTTGGGAATATCTTTTCTTTTTGGGATCGGATGTTCGGTACTTTAGTATATGATGATCCTTCAAAAGTGAAATATGGTTTGGATATTTTAGATGATAGTCGAGATCGAGATATTTTATATCAGTTTAAAATTCCTTTTGATAAAAATATTAAGTCAGGGAATGTACATGAGTGAGCAATTGAATCAAACAAAATTAGTATTTTTTAAAACTACATAGGTATATAGACCACATAGCGTATAACATACTATGAAGTTGTTTAAAAATGTATAACTGATTTATTTGCAAGTCATTGATCGCCAATGACTTCGCCTTTTTTAGATCGTCAGTTAAAAAAGAGGTAACTATTACAAAAAGTCCAAACCCTATCGTCGGATGGCTACCGCCGTCCGATGATAAGGTTTTCGTCGCCATCGGACGGCGTTAGCCATCCGACGGCAGCTTTACAACTTCTATGTGATCTATGTACCTATGTGGTAAAAAAAACTATATCGTATATTTTGAATGGTTAAAATAATAAATGGCTAATATCCGCTAATTAAATCCTCTGCTTTTATACCTTCTACATTTTCTTGTTTCCTACCTTTGCTTTACGCTATATAAGAAATTCGTTTAAAGAAATTTCGTTCATTACAAACGAAAACTGTCTCTATTCGCCTCTCTGTTCTTTAAAACCATACACCTATTCACATGCAGCACAAGTACCTACTCATCAGCGCATTACTATGCGTTCCATTCTTTTTAAATAGCCAATCCTTAGGGTCTTCCGTCATCGCAAGAGGGGGGGTGTCTATTGGAGGACCTATAGCTTTTTCAGATATTCCTTCCGAAGCAACGGGTCAACCAGGATTAGGCCCTAATTTAAGTCTCTTATGGCGAGAACGATTTTATTCTAATTTTTCTATTTCTATTGGTATGGGTTATAGTGAAAAAGGGGCCACGTTTACTAGTCCTGTAAGTGGAAAATACGATGCCGCTAGAGGAATTTTAGGAGAGGAATTTCCGATCCCCCTAAGGATTAGTTACACAGGCATAGTGGACGGCACTATAGAGAATAGATATTTAGATTTTCCAATCATAGCTAGTTACCATGTAAAGCAGTGGCGGTTTGGTCTAGGATACCAATATTCTAAATTATTGAAAGGTAGTTTGACTGGACTGGTAGACGTTAAAGCCTTGCTACTCACTTTTAAAGGTCAAGTATTTGACGAATCTGCGCTTATTAAAAATAGAGAAAATGTAGGAATTGTCAGTATTGGTAGGCAAGTCTCTAATCGACTAAGTATCTCGCTGGATGCAACAATGAGTTTTGATAAATTAATGAATCAAGCGGATAATGGGTTGGTTAATCCTAGAAATACTTATGTTCATTTGTTGGTGGGCTTTACCTTGTTTGATATACAGCGGGATAGTCGGTATTTACGCCCGTAACACGGAATTTATTCCGTAATTCAGTAACACGGAATTTATTCCGTAATTCCATAACACAAAATTTATTCCGTAAATAACACTACAGAATAAATTCTGTGTTACTGAACTCCCTTACCTCATAATCGTCACATCCCCCCGAATAATCTCTCCCTCCGATATATCTAATCGAAGAATATAATAGTAAGTACCTTCTGGAATAGCCGTACCATCACTACCCTCTCCTTGCCAATCATTGTTATACGGACTTACTTTATAAATAACATCCCCCCAACGATTAAAGACCACCAATTCGCTTTGTGGAAAATCTTCGATAAACAATTCATCGAATATTAATAAGTCATTCAGTCCATCTCCATTTGGCGTAATGGCATTGGGAGTAAGCTCTAAAGAATCTAATGCTTCTGGGCGAACAACCAATCGAACGGTGGCATCGGCACAAACATCTGCACAGGTAGCACTACAAATTTCGTATTGAAAATCTTGTCTAATTGGCCTACTCGGCAAGTCAAAAGAATAAACCCCTTCTGCTACTTTATTCAAAATAGAAGAAGTAGGCTCTCGTATAATATTAATCGCAAAGTTATCTGTATTCGGTTGATCGTTACCAACTAAATCAAGCTCTACTGTTCCCTCCCCAACGATATATTCAAAATCATCTGCTACAGCTACTGGTAAGGTGAGTGCATTGACCGTAACTGTATCTGAAGAAAAATTAGGACAGTCATCTGATGATAAAGTCCATATAAATTGATTCCTTCCAGCTGATAGATTAGATACATTTGTCAGCGGATCATTTGCGTCAATTTGTCCACCATTAAGGACTGTCCAATCTCCTGTAATACCTTCTGTAACTGGACTTGCAGATAGGGCAGCTTCTCTACCACAAACTTCTATATTCTCTCCAGCTTGGGCAACAGGCAATACTTCATCAGAATCTATTACGACCATATCTTCTACTCTACAGTTATTGGTCGTATCGGTGATGGCCAAAGTATAAGTGCCTCCAAGATTTATTTCTGGCATCAAAGTATTTGCACCCGATAAAATAGATCCGTCATTCGTCGTCCATTGAAACACAAGATTCTCATAAGCAGAAGAATTACTAGCGTCAATAGTCATCTGTTCGTTACAGGTTATTCTAAAACCTTCCCCTGCATCTATTTCAGGCAATCTTGCCGTATTCGTTACTACTACAGTTGCTCGGTCTTCGCAACCATTATCTGCCGTAAGGATTAAGATGTAAGTACCAGCAGAATCAACTACTAAACTTTTCGTATCAGCACCAGATATAATATTTCCATCTTGAGTAGTCCATTCTATAGTTGCCGTATTCGTGCCATCTTCGGTGATAGAATTTTCGGCATCTAATATGATGGTATTCTCATTACAATCTAAAGCTCGTTCTGTTTCCGTCACAATGGCTGCGGGAGAAAAAACAGTTGTTGACACGACTGCATCATCTGTAGCTGTGCAGCCAGATATTTCATTTGTTACAACTAAAGTGTAAGTACCTGGTTGACTAACCGTAGGCGTTAAAGTTGTTTCATCGCTAATAATTTCTCCATCTGTAGAAGTCCACTGATAGTCAATTCCATCTCCACTAGTAGAATTTAAGGCATTCAATTGAAATGCTTCTACAACACATCCTTCCAATGGAAAATCGCTGCCAGCATCCGCTTCAGGAAAATCCTTATTCTCTGTCACTTCAACGGTACCTGAACCTTGACAATTAGCAGCTTCATCAATGACCGTTAAGCGGTAGGTACCTGGTTCAGTCGCACTGTATACAATCTCCGTTGAGCGTACTTCTTGCTCTTCTTCAAAACGCCACTCATAAAGAAGTTCATTACCTGTGGAAGAAGAAGATGCACCACCATCTAAGAGCACCGTATCTTTCTGACACGTCAATTCATCAGCGAATCCAGCCTCAGGAAAAACACCATTTTCTGGATCAGGATTTATAATGGTACTAAAAGTTTTTGAGCAGTTATTTGCAGTATTAGTTACGTCTATGAAATAGGCACCTACCCCATCAACTTGTGCCGTTAAACTATTCACGTCACTACAAAAATTTCCTACATCTGTTCTCCATTCATAAGTAAAATCACTACCTATATCATTGGTCTCTACTTGTATTTCTATACAGTCTGCTGTACAACTGATCGTTTGTATGGCAGGTATAACAAGTTCAGGTAATGTGGTATCTCTTACTACTTGCACTCTAGCTGTATCAGCGGCACAAGCATCGTTTTCTGAATTTACTACTATAAATAAATATTCTCCAAGTGTACTAACAGCAGCCGTATCTTCCTCTGAGATAGGAACACCATCCGCTGTCGTCCAAGTGTATTCAAATTTCGCCCCCACAGAAGTGCCATCCAAGCCATCATTAATAGGTCGTAATATGGTTCTGGTTTGGTTACAACCAATAAATGCTTCGTCTCTGACTTTTGCGACTGGCAATTCTGTATCTGCAAATACTTGTACAGTATCCTTTTTAGAACAACCTGAAGGTGTGTCCGTAATTTCTAAAATATAGGCCCCAACCTCAGTAACGATTGGATTTAAAGAATTTGGATTTGTGATAGGATTATCAGATGTCCACTCAATTGCCAGATTTCCTGCATCATCATTAAGCATCCTAACATCCAATGTTATGAAGTCATCTTCACATCGAAATTCAACATTATTTCCTGCATTTGCTACTATATTAGGTTTATTCTCGTCAACAAAAATCTCCTTTGACTCTCCACAGCCATTACTTACATTCATTACGGAGAAGGTATACATACCTCCTTGTTCCACTACTAACTCCAAAGGGTCAATCCCCGTTAATACCTCTCCATTACTATTAGTCCATGTAAAACCCCATTCATTACCTTCAACAGAAGGTTCAGCAGATAGCGTAACTTGTGAATTATTACAGTTTATATCATCATTGTCTGCTATTAAGTTGACAGTAGGTTTAGCAGAACTAATAATCTCTAGCGTATCTGACCCTGTACAACCACTAGGATTGGTAACCGTGAAAATATAGGTACCCAAACCTACAGCAGTAGCTCCAAATCCTGATTCTGAAAAAGGCTTGATCGTTCCACCATTAATTGCGGTCCATTTCGGTTCAATAGCGCCACCACTAGCTTCTTGAGGATCTGTAAAATTTCCTAATAATGTCGTTTCTATTAAATCCGAATTCTCACAGCCAACAAATAAAGTATCTCGCCTATCTACATCCGCAAAAACATCAGGTATTCTTGTATCATTTAGTGTTACGGCCCTACATTGGGTTTCCATTACATTAAATTCAATACTAGAAACAGTTAAACAAACAGAATCTACAGAAGATGGAATTGATTTTTCGGGTAAAAGAAACTCGCTTGATGATCCGAAATCTTGAACATCATCCAAGAACCAAGTATAAATATATCCGTCTTGTCCACCGGCAATAGTCACATTAGTGCTACCATCTGCATCACAGGTCGGGTCTGTTAGCTCGAATGATTCAATTCCAAATGTAGTGATACATAGTTCTGATCCTTCATCCTCGATACCTAAATTTTCACCAGTAATTGGGTCATTCGTTATTTTGGCTAATTCTGTATTTCCTTGTGATGCTTCTACTGAAGTTGGAAACTCTATCTCTGTACATGCACCTATATCTCCTATTGTGGTATAACATAAATCAAAGATTACCGCCCCATCGTCTAAACTCCATGTTTGTAAATTCCCACTACCAAACCAACTGACAGATAACTGCCCCGGTATGTTATTGATCGTATTGAGGTTGGCATCAGGGAGTTGGCTATTAGCAAGGCTATCTAGTCGCAATACA
>CAKZUM010000053.1 GCA_937921525.1 uncultured Saprospiraceae bacterium | reverse complement strand
TATAGACGATTCCAAACACCAGCTAATCAAGATGTTGGTAAATATTGCTATCATCGGAATCCTCTTATTTCTATTTACCGCTTGCCAAGAACAGCCACCAACTAAAGTCATTAAAAAAGAAAAAATAAGTAGTTCTAAAATAGAAAAAGAATCTACTAAAGAACCTACAACTTCCAATACGCCACCAACATTAGACTACGAACCCCACCTATGGACAGAAGTTATTTCATTAGATAGCACAATTTTATTGGATTTGAGATATGCTACAGACAATAATTTCGTTAAAGAACAGATGTATGATTGCGGTCGATGTTTTTTACGTCCCAAAGTAGCACGTCGAATCTTTCGCGCGCATCAAATATTACAAAAAAAAGGTTTTGGTTTAAAAATGTTTGATTGCTATAGACCGAGGCCTATACAGCAGAAATTATGGGATAAAGTTCCCAATGCCAACTATGTAACGCCCCCATCTAAAGGGTCTATGCACAATAAAGGGGCCGCTGTAGACCTAACAATTGTGAATGCCGATGGCGATGAACTATATATGGGTACGGAATTTGATTACTTTGGAGAAGAAGGACATCACACCTATACAAAATTGCCAGCACCTGTATTAGCCAATCGACGACTCTTAAAAAGCACAATGGAAGAGGTAGGCCTTTCTGCTATTCGTACAGAATGGTGGCATTACTCCTTCAGGCAAAAAGAGTATGAAATTTCTGATTGGGTTTGGGCGTGCAATTGAAAAGTAGAATAGACCAGCCCGACTGCCGTCAGGCGGGCGGGGAAGCGGGAACAGAGAGCAGAGATAGTTTTCGTTTAAAATTTGACGGAATTTTACTGTTTTTAAAAAGTAATCCATCTCCCCTTAATTTTCAAAACAATTCAAAAAACGCTGTGCCTCAGTGTCTCAGTGTTCAGCTGCATCCGAATAACTATATTATCGAAACAATGCTTAACTTTGAAACGTTTACATTGTTAACTCTCAATAGATTAGCTTAAATTTGAAATTATAGTTGTCAACATTTTACAGTCAACATCTAAGCGGGTTGGCTAGTCCAAAAACTGTTTGAGCATGAGGAAAATCAGTTCCGAACCCGAAGGGGTGGGATTGCCAGTTTTTTTGGACTAGAATTTTTGGTTCTTTTTTTCAATGAAAAAAGAACGTACATAATAAATACACTACTTACAAATGGTCGAAGTTGCAAATAAGTCAGATGTCCAAGCAGTAGATGCTTTAGCACAATCTTATGTTGATTTAAAACAAGAGATTGGGAAAGTGATTATTGGACAAGAAGAAGTTGTAAAAACTGTCATTACCTCCCTTTTTAGTAATGGGCATAGTTTATTAGTTGGCGTACCTGGTCTAGCGAAGACCTTATTGGTAAGTACCATTTCAGAGGTACTAGATTTAGAATTTAAAAGAATTCAGTTTACACCAGATTTAATGCCTTCCGATATTACAGGTTCTGAAATACTTGGTGATAATAAACAATTCAAATTTAATAAAGGGCCTCTATTTGCCAATATCGTATTGGCGGATGAGATCAATAGAACGCCACCTAAGACGCAAGCGGCTTTGCTAGAAGCGATGCAAGAACGGTCTGTAACGGTGAGTGGTGTTCGTCATAAATTGCCTGCACCTTTCTTCGTATTGGCGACACAAAACCCAATCGAACAAGAAGGAACGTATCCGCTTCCAGAAGCACAGTTAGACCGTTTTATGTTTAACATACCTTTGGATTATCCTACTTATGATGAGGAAGTGCAAGTCGTTAAAGCGACTACCAGCACGAACAAATATGATTTGCGAAATATCGTAACGGCAGAGCAAATATTATCTTACCAGAATTTGATTCGTAAGATTCCTATCTCTGATAATGTACTGGAATATGCGGTGAGCCTAGCGTCTAAAACTCGTCCGAATACGAAGTTAGCTACAACTGATGTCAACAACTATATTTCTTGGGGTGCTGGGCCTAGAGCTTCTCAATATTTAGTGCTAGGCGCAAAATGTAATGCGGCTATCAATGGTAAGTATTCTCCAGATATTGAAGATGTACAAGCAATTGCTAAGTACGTTTTAAGACATAGAATTGTTAGAAACTATAAAGCAGAAGCGGAAGGAATTACGGAAGAGAAAGTAATTGAGGGGTTGTTTTAAGGAATGTCTACCTAACTAGATGCTATATAAAAAAGGGTCGCTTTTGTGAAAAAGCGACCCTTTTTTTGTTTATTGGCTTTACAAAATAAAAACCATGCTCCTAGACCTAATAATAGTCATCATCTATTTTACCACGATCTTCGTAGCAGCACTATCTGGCAGAGTAGGAAAAGACGTCACCACCGAAGAATATTTTTTAAGCAATAGAAATTTACGTTGGTACTCCGTTGCTGTATCCACAATAGCAACGAACGTGCAGGGTTATCAATTCTTGGGCATGATGGGTTCTGCTTATTTGTATGGATTGGCGCAGGGAAATTTGGAGATCAATGCAATTCAAGGATTGTGGATGGCGGCTTTTATTTTTGTGCCTCTATATGTGAAAGATAAGGTGATTACCGTAAGTCAATTCATCAAAAATCGCTTAGGAGAGACGGCAGGTTTGTTTTATTCCATTTCTAATATTTTATTATTTGCGACAATTGCTTTGGGCGGGGCCTTGTTTTGGGGCGCCTATGCGGCTGATTTGGTATTCGGAGATTATTTGTCTTTTATCCATGAAGATCGGACTATTCGGGCCGCTATTTTATTAACAGGGTTAGGGATTTTCTCTGCCGTTTATACTTACTTGGGGGGCTTGGGTGCCGTGGTAAAAACGGATTTAATTCAATTTTCGATTATGGTAGCGGGCGGGTTGGTCGTGTTGATTGCCACATTGAAACAGCTTGGTGGATGGGGAGAATTGTACCAGAGAACGCCTGAATTAATGCATCTACATTTGCCCGCAGATCACCCACAATTACCTTGGGTAGCGGCTGGTGGTTGGTTTTTATTAAACATCAATTATTGGTGTGCTAATCAAAGTGTGATACAGCGATCTCTGGCAGCGAGGAGTTTGAAAGAAGCGCAGATAGGTTTGATGGTAGGGGGCGTATTGAAATATTTTATGGCGATACTGATTATTATTCCGGGTATCGCTTTAGCAGGAATTTTGGGAGATAATCCTTTGCAAGACCCTGATCAAACTTTCCCTTATTTAGTCTCTAATTTCTTGCCCTTAGGTATGCGTGGGATTATTCTTTGTGCGCTTTTTGCTTCCTTGATGAGTACCGTAGATTCTACTTTTAATTCTTTAGCCACCCTTTGGTCAATAGATATTTACAAAGGCTATATCAATAAAAATGCCTCTGAAGCACAGATGGTGGCCGCTGGTCGAAAGACGATCTTAGTCTCTTTAGTCACAGGGGTTGCGATGGGGCTAGTGTTGCTTTATTCCAAATTGTCGAATGTAGAGGTAGCCTTTACGCATACCTTGAATGAACTGCGTTACTACATTATCACGGGTATTGTTGTTCTAATATGTACGGCAGGATTTTTAGTCATTCCAAAACAGCGACTAGTGATTATCGGTTTTTTAAGTACGTTTGGATTGCATCTATTTTTAGAAAATTTCTTTCCAGATATGAATTATTTCGTAAGAGCAGGCTGGGTGATTTTTATTGGCTTTATGTTGATTGCTATTCCTACGATCTTACAGAAAGGAGGGCGATCATGGGAGGGGATTTATCATTCGGCTTCACCGATGTTGACTAAACTTGGGATATTGTTGTTGTTGTCTTTAGCTATGCTGCATATTGTTTTTCATTAAAATAAATTATAACTTTTTTGATTTAATTTTTGTTAATTATTCTTTTTTTGATTATATTTGTATTGTTTTGTAATCCAACACAAATGTATACTGTAGAGATTTAGTGAATACTAAGTCTCTATTTTTTGTTTATTTAGCATCTATTCTAATAAATTGTTCTTCTCCATTACTTCATAAAAGAGTCCTGTATCATCTACTCAGAAAAGGCTATTGAATACCAGTTAGTTATAAGGCGGAGGCAGATGGCAGAAATTTTCAAAATGGCTGTCATCTTTTCCAGAAACCCAGATGACAGCCACTTTACAAGTTTCTGCCATCAATAGTCCGTCTTATGGGCGATGCCTTTAGCTTTAGAAATAGCCTAATAAGAGGTTTAAGTTACAAACTTAAACCATCGACTCTATAAGGATCTTAATTTTAAAAGTACCGAAGTTCATCTTTTTGTCAAGTTAAACACGTAAAGTAATATGGCGTATACCACTACGCCGTCCTATGAGACTGTAACCCATTGGACAACGAGGCAGAGGGTTTTTTATCTTATTTGCAGTACCCTCGAAAAAAATATTCTCTTAAACGCCAGCTATCGAAAAATTTAACGAAATAAAGAGACGTTCCTAATAAATACGCAGATTGATTTAACAAAATCAATCTATTATT
>CAKZUM010000052.1 GCA_937921525.1 uncultured Saprospiraceae bacterium | reverse complement strand
GAGCGTAGCTTCGACCCTGTGGAATTTTACAGGGTCGAAGCTACGCTCCTTTATGCTCTGTCAACTATGTTTTTCTACAGACAAGGACGAAGCTACGCTCCTTTTTTGCCCATCTATAAACTTGTGGGGTATCAATAGACCTTCGAAGGTGTCCGACACGTGGTTTTCTACCTTTTTTCAATTGATTACATATTATAGAAAAGACTTTTCGTTCGCCCTGCATCATAAATCCACTATGCTATGGATTAGAGGGATTTATGATTTATGATGTAAGATATATGATATATGATTTTCCAGCCGTTTGTTCAAAAAATAGGTATGAAAACTACCGAATCCCCTCAATAAAAATTCGACATTTACCCATATAAAACGTATTTTTGTAGAACTATGAGGAAAACGGACTTAAGAGAAGACCGTCAATCTATTCAACTACATGAGTACGAAAAAACGGAATAATAAAGCAAAGGCACCACTAAGAAAAGGTGTCAAAGACGAACGCGTACCTAAATTGATGGGAATATTCTGTATTTTCCTTTCACTTTATCTATTAGTCGCATTTGTATCTTACCTATTTACTTGGCAAGCAGATCAAGATCGGGTACTAAGATTTTCATGGAAATTGTTCACACAAAGTGACCTGTCTATGGCCAATTGGCTTGGGCGGTTAGGGGCTATCGTGTCCAATATGTTCTTCTATTGGGGGTTTGGCGTGCCTTCTTTCCTATTTGTAGGCCTTTTAGCACTATGGGGGCAGGTCCTTATTAATCGCTCTTCTAAGAAGCGATTCTACCAAGTTTTTAAATATACTTTAATTCTTATATTAGTCTTTTCTGTTTTATTGGAGTTTATTTTTAGTGGGTCTACTTTCTCATGGGGTGGAGCATTTGGGGAAAGTATTAATGCTTGGCTGCATAAATTTGTAGGTACTGCTGGTATGATTTTGTTGTTTTTATTTTCTATTGCGGGGCTTGCGACTTGGATTTTCAATCCAAACTTTAGTGAAATGACAATGGGGAGTGCCTGGCGAGAAACAAAATTATACTTTCAGGAATTGTATAGTGGACAAGTAAACAGAAGAAAAACTACACCGCTTCCGTCAATGGCAGCTGCAACTAGTTTGAAGCCTAAAAGAGACGCGGCTATACCTAATAAACCTATTGGTGTCAAGACACCTGCTGTTCAATCCACAGTCCAGCCTTCCGCTGATCCAGTTGATAGAGGTAGTCAGTTATCGTTTGATTTGGTAAAGAAAGAACGACAAAAGCCAGAGGTACTTTCCAAAGATTCTCAATTAGAGATTCAAGCCCCTACGAAAGTAGTGCTTCCACCAACGGGTGCAGGCGCACTAGATGTAGCAAAAACAGGAATCCCACAGCCTACCTTATCTGTTGAAAAAGAAAATAAGACGCATTTAGATCCATTTGATCCAACTTTAGAATTATCCTCTTTTGAGAATCCTGTTACTTCTTTATTACAAGATTATTCGGATAATAATGTAGAGATTGATCGAGCAGAATTAGAGAGTAACAAAGATTTAATTATTGAGACGCTACTCAACTACAAAATAGAAATTACAAAAATACGGGCGACTATCGGTCCAACCGTAACGCTATACGAAATTGTTCCTGCACCAGGTGTAAGGATTTCAAAAATTAAAAACTTAGAGGATGATATTGCTTTAAGTTTATCTGCTTTGGGTATTCGAATTATTGCGCCTATTCCAGGGCGAGGTACGATTGGTATTGAAGTGCCGAATAAGAATATGCAGACAGTTGGCTTAAAAGAAATCTTGATTTCTGAGAAGTTTAAGCGGGCCAAAATGGATTTGCCGATTGCTTTAGGTAAGACTATCTCTAATGAAGTCTTTGTAGCAGACTTAGCAAAAATGCCTCACTTGTTGGTAGCGGGTGCTACAGGACAAGGTAAGTCAGTAGGTATCAATACGATATTGATGTCCTTGCTATATAAAAAGCATCCATCCCAAGTTAAATTGGTATTGGTCGATCCTAAGAAAGTGGAATTATTTCCGTATGCTAAATTAGAAAATCATTTCTTAGCCTACCTACCTAATCAAGACGAGCCAATTACGACGGAAACCAATAAAGTAGTTCACACCCTCAACTCTCTAACCATAGAGATGGATGATCGCTACAATTTATTGAAGAAAGCACATGCAAGAAATATAAAGGAGTACAATGCGAAGTTTGTCAAAAGAACATTGAACCCAGAGAAAGGACATAAATTTTTACCTTTCATTGTGCTAGTCATTGATGAATTTGCAGATTTAATTATGACTGCTGGTAAAGAAGTTGAGTTGCCGATTGGTCGATTGGCGCAGTTAGCCAGAGCGGTAGGTATTCACTTAATTATTGCAACGCAGCGTCCATCTGTTAACATTATTACAGGGGTAATTAAAGCGAACTTCCCTGCTCGTTTAGCCTTCAAAGTAACTTCTAAGATTGATTCTAGAACCATTTTAGATGGTAGTGGTGCAGAGCAATTGGTCGGTCGTGGTGATATGTTATTGACGGTTGGAGGAGACATGATTCGACTACAATGTGCTTTTGTAGATACACCTGAAGTAGAAAGTGTGATTGATTTCATAGCCGCACAGCAGGGCTATCCAGTGCCTCATTTCTTGCCAGAATTTGTCGGAGACGATGAGGAACATGCAGTTGCTGGACAGTTGAAATTGTCTGAACTAGATGACCTTTTTGAAGATGCTGCCCGTTTGGTAGTTGGTAATCAACATGGCTCTACTTCGATGATCCAACGGCGTTTGAAATTGGGGTATAATAGAGCCGGTAGAATCATGGATCAAATGGAAGCTTTTGGTATTGTAGGTGCTAGCGTAGGCAGTAAGCCAAGAGAGGTACTCTTTTATAGTGAAGTAGAACTGGATACCTTTTTACAAAATTTGAAAGCCAAGAAATAGTTAATTTTAACTTCAATCTCAACCTCAATTTCAACTTCAAATTATCACTTTGACTGACTCAAATGGGGACATCTCGTTTTGAAGTTGAGATTGACGTTGAAGTTGAAGTTAAATTTATCACCCACCATTCTTCCACAATCATTATCTTTGTAAGAAAAGTCTTACCACATGTTATACAACAAAGATAAAGGGAGTACCCGTAAAAAATTAGGTCGTTTTTTTTCTGGAATTGCAGATCGTTTCTCTATGGAAACGACAGACCTGATATGGGCAATTGATAAAAACGATACGGAAACTGTTCGTCGAGCAATGAATGCAGGGATGGATCCGAATCGTACAGATGGTATAGAGCGGAGGCCCTTGCCAATGGCAATTGATAATTTGAATGAGGAAATGATTGCCTTGTTACTAGCAGGTGGAGCAGACCCAAATCTTTTAGGGAAAGATGGAGAATCTGCTTTATATAAAGCTGTAACTTGGGCGCATGAGCCAATTGTAAAAATGTTAATGGATGCAGGAGGCGATCCAACCTCGCCGATTGCAACAGGAGATAGCCCTATGGATTTTGCCAAGCATAAAGGGAATACGAGTATGATTAACTTGCTGTCTAATCCAAAAGTAGCAACACCTACCCCAGAGAAAAAAGTAGCCCCACCTGTAGCTAAAAAGCCAGAAACGCCAAAGGTGATTAGAAAAGAAGCACCGAAACCCATTCCTAAGAAACGGCCAGTTTCTGCCGCTACACAAAAGAAAAAAGAAAGAATTCAAAAGACTATTGAGTTGGGTAAAACGGTAGAAGCAGCAACTAAGAAGTTAAAAGAAAATCTGGTAGACAAAGCAAAGCAGGTAACGTCTATTACGGATAAAGCAACTAAAAAGAAATTAGAAAATGCTACCGCCATAGTAAAACCTACTAAGAAGGCTACGCCCAAAACATCGAGTCTTAAGAAAACTAAAGCAAAAAAGACTAGTACCCCTGTCATTCCTTTTATCAAAGGAACAGGTAGTATTTCTGGGGCTTTAATCAAAGCAATACAAGAAAAAGAAGAAACAGCTATCACCGTACTGGTGAATCAAATAGGGGAAAAAGACTTAAATAAAGTAGATCCTAAAACGGGCTTAACACCACTACTAGCAGCTATAGAGCAGAAACATGCAAAAGCAACGGGTGCTTTGATTGATAAAGGAGCAGATATATTTAAAAGCACGGCAAAAAAAGGGCATTCGCCACTAAGCCTAGCCGTAGA
>CAKZUM010000051.1 GCA_937921525.1 uncultured Saprospiraceae bacterium | reverse complement strand
TTCTTTTCACTATCACTTTCATGTTCTACCCTTACTTTTAAGGTAGCTACATACTTTTTTGAATACTTTCTTAGCCATGTATAAATCGAGCTCTGACTTACTTGATATTTGCGGCTAGCTTCAGCTTTACTTAGTCCTTCGTCTATCTCTAATACGATCGCTTTTCTGGCAGTTTCAGAGAAATAGCGATGTTTACTTCTTGAGCTTGTAAGATTTGATTTTGTAGTCTTTTTCATAAGCAAAAATAGTTTTAATTTGAGTTTATATAAACTCAAATCTTGTCAACCATTTTTGGGCATGATTAAATCTTACATCATATATCATAAATCATAAATCTATCACATTTTGAGCTAGTTGGATATATGATTTATGATGTAAGATTTCTGATTTCTGATTTATCCACACGCAGCACACCTCGCTCCAAATAAGCATACAAATTAACCGTATCTGGTATCTCTGATACATAATGAGAAATAAAAATCAAGGTATGTTCTTTGGTTAAAATTTCAGATAATAAATTCTTGGCCTTATAGATAGTAGTCTTATCCATCCCCTGAAATGGCTCATCCAATAATAACAACGGTGGATTTTTGACCAATGCTCGCATAAATAAAATAGTTCGCTGTTCCCCTGTAGATATTTTTTGAAAGGACTGTTCCTTTAAATGGGTCAACTCAAAATAATCAAATAATAAATCGATCAATTGCTGCTCTTTTTCATCAGGAGTACGTTTTAAATACACATGATCGAAAAGGCCAGAAATGACTGTTTGCAAACAAGTCAATTCATAGGAGAAAAAATAATGCAGTTCTGGAGATGTAAACCCTGTATTCTTTTTAATATCCCATATACTTTGCCCCATTCCTCTCTTAGTCCCAAACAGATGAATATCATTAGCATAAGCTTGGGTATGGTCCCCAAATAACAAAGAAAGAATCGTAGATTTCCCGGAGCCATTATTCCCTAACAATGCCCACTTTTCCCCTTTATATACCGTCCAATTGATATGATCTAAAATAAGCGTATCTCCATAAGCTACTTTTACATTTTTTAAATCAAATATTTTAGAACTACAATCTTGGGGAGGGGTATATAGTATTTTTATTTTTTCAATTATAGTCGTTTGTAAAATTGTCTTAACAGCCGTCTTTGGAGTCTCTGTAGAAAGTGGGCCAACTGATTGTACTTTAAAATTGGTTAAGCATAACTCATGGCTGATACACTCAGGTAGTTCTTTATAATGCCCCGCCAGAATTAATTGAATACCACTTTCTTGGATTAAATTATCTAACAATTCATTAAATTCTTTCCGACTAGGCGCATCCAAGCCCAAATAAGGATTATCAATAATCAATATTTTAGGTTCTTGAAGAATCGCTTTGGTAATTAATAATCTTCTTGATTGACCGCTAGATAATTTGATGCGTTCTAAATCGAGCATGGGATAAACGCCCATCTTTTTCACCAGATCAATATGTTCCTTAATTCGTTCATCAAACCCAGCATTCATTAAATATTCCCAAACGGTAAGTGTACCATCTGCTGCGAAGGCATTAAAACGTTGCTGATAAAAATATAAATTGGGACTAAACACCCTAGAATCATCCCGAAACGAGACGACGCGTATTAATTTTTTCTTGATATCATAAATGGATTCCCCATTAGCTTCCAAAAAAGGATAAGTCAAACTACCCTTAATCGGGTAGTATTTTCCAGATAAGGCATTCACTAAGGACGTTTTACCTGCGCCACAAGGACCTGTTACTACCCAATTTTCCCCTTCTTTAACAGTCCAGTTAAAATTTTCATAAAACACCTCATTTCTGTGCTTAAAGGAGGCGTTATTCATCTTAAATAGGGTAGTACTCATTATTCTAAAAGGCTATATATACTTTGCAAAAAGGGATTCTATTAAAGAAATAGATTATTTGTATACAATTATACAATCTTCTCGTCAAAATAGAACAATTTGTAAGTAATTGCGAACTATCTTCACGCTTGAAAAGTTTATAAATTATAAGCTTAAATTGGCAAAGCTAGGTTTATTTTTTACCACATAGATACATAGGTCACATAGTGTGACATGCAATCTATGTGACCTATGTACCTATGTGGTAAAATTGTCAACTACTTTTGTGGTTTAGATAAATTTGTCAACTGCCTTATAATCCCATCCTGATAATAGCTGTCTTTAGTAACGACGAAATCTCTTGTCGCTAATTAGTTATATCTCATCATGTAAACATGATGTAAGAACATCCACTTACATACACTATTTTACAACCGATTTCATAGACTATGAAAAGACCCTCTACCCTTCCTTCTTTTTTAGTGATTTGTTTGATGGCATCCTGCTTCACAGGATCACTCTTTGCCCAAACTTCCGATACACTTTCCGCAGATTTAAAACGAATATATTTATATCAAACAAAAGTTAAGCAATCAATAGTGCTTTCTGATTTGATAGTAGGTAAAAACTACACATTCCAGTTAACAGATAATCAAGGGGGATTCTCTTGTGTACCTACTCTTCATGAACCCAAAAGCTCCTTTCGATTAATAAGAGAGAACGAATATATCAGAGTGTACCGTTTTCTTGCTGACACAAAGACAGAGACCGTAAATGTCAATATGCCTTGTTTTGATACAAGACAACATGCCTTTAGTTTGACTTGTGATAATTGTCCAGCATCTAGTGTTTCTAGATCTAGGGCAGGTGTACAGGTGACTCAAAATGATGATAAGGATGAACTAATTGAGGAATTTTTAGGAGGAATCTGTTATGAAATTGTTCCAGGTAGTATTAAAAGTAAGGGAAATCCTATGCAATTTGGAATGTATCAGAATGCCACCTTAGCGTCAGAAGCAGAGTGTGTTGGGTCAAAATCTTATAAACTTGCATATGGTGAGAGAGGTATTTTGATGTCAACAGGAAATGTAAAAGATGCTGAAGGTCCAAATAAAGGGGCAAACACTACAACAAAGATGATAGGAAATACGGGAGATAGTGACTTGAGAACACTAACAGGGACAGGAAATATAAACGATGCGGTAGCATTAGAGTTCGATTTTATTCCTACTATTGAAACAGCATCTTTTGAGTATATTTTTGCATCAGAAGAATATTGTGAATATGTAAATTCGACCTTTAATGATGTATTTGGATTCTTCGTAAGCGGTCCTGGTATTAATGGTACTTTTTCTAATAATGCGGTAAATATTGCTACCATTCCAGGTCAAAACAAATACATTTCTATTAATGAGGTGAATTTAAAAGAGAGTTGTGAGTATTATGTTAAGAATGCTCCTTTTTTAGGTTCTGTCGGTTGTACATTTCAGGAATTTGGAGGAGAAAAACCTATAAAAGATTTAGTTGAATATGATGGTTTAACCACTATTCTTACTGCGGAAATTGACAATCTAGTTCCATGTGATACCTATCATATTAAATTAGTTGTTGCAGATGTAACGGATAAAATATTCGATTCTGCCGTATTTTTGAGAGCTGGTAGTTTCAACGCAGGCGGTAACACGGTAGCAGGTGTCAACATCCAAGATGCCGCCGACCCAGAGGCAGGCACAGCCTACGAGGGCTGCCAACAATCCGCCTTCGTTTTTACAAGAGCAGATAACGATACAAGTGAAGATTTAGTGGTCAACTATAAAGTATCTGATGAGAGTACCGCTACTCCTGAATTTGACTATACTCCTTTCGGAACCTCCGTTACCATACCCGCAGGAGAAATGTCTGTGGAAGTACCCGTTAACGTGATTAAAGATAATGATGATAATGAAGGCCCAGAAACCATCAAGCTAGATGTAGATCAAGCCTGTTCCTGTGATACCAAGGATGTAGAATTTACGATAATAGAGCCTATCCCGATTCAAGTTACTATGGATGATGTAACCACCTGTCAAGGAGGTACGGTTAATTTAAATCCAAAAATAGAGGGCGGCTTTGGAAGAAGGGTTTATGAATGGGAACATATCTCTCGTTCTCAGCAATCGGTCAGAGAAGTAATTGATAGTCCGACTTCCTTTGCTGTTACAATAACGGACGGCTGTGGTACACTTGATTCTGCTAGAGCGAATATTACTATCGAAGATCAATTTGTCTCCATTAGTGGTTCGGAATTAATTTGTAATGACGTTCGACAAGGAGGGATTGAAATAGCATTGACGGGCAGTGGACCTTGGGATTTGACTTATAGTAGG
>CAKZUM010000050.1 GCA_937921525.1 uncultured Saprospiraceae bacterium | reverse complement strand
AATGGGATTTCTGTAGAAAAAGATTCTCCTAAGTTGAAACTAATATAATCAAAACCGGGTGTCTCGGATGGATTGACGACCGTACTAACGGCAAAAGAAGTACTGCCATAAGTATCTAAAATACAGGAATCATCCACCGTTAATATACCCGTTGGTGCGCGTAAGGTCACTTGCATACTGGCTATCGTGTTATCACTACCTGTATACGTTACATTACTCAACATACTTACCTCATACACACCATTCGATTCTGATAAAATATATTCAACGCCGCAATTAGAGGGCGTGGGATTATTTGTGGTATTTGGACAAGCCACAGCAACGGCTGCATCATCCACACAAATCGGTTGATCTACGCCACCCCCTGCGGTAGTCAATTGAGAGGTAACATTATTATTAGCGAGTGTAGGCACAGCAATAGCCCCTTCTGGACCGACTAAAAGTAAGTCTTCGGTGGCTGTACAAGTTCCTATATTTTTAAAAGTAAATAAGGGGATTGTCTGACCTGCTACAAATGGGATTTCTGTAGAAAAAGATTCTCCTAGGTTAAAACTGATATAATCATAACCGGGTGTCTCGGATGGATTAACGACTGTACTAACTGCAAATGAAGTACTACCGTAAGTATCTAATATACAAGAATCATCGACCGTTAGTATACCTGTCGGTGCTCGCAAGCTTACTTGCATACTGGCTATGGTGTTTTCATTACCTGTGTAGGTAACATTACTGAACATACTGACTTCATATACACCATTATTCTCCGTTAATATATATTCTACATCACAATTAGGATTAGTACTAGCAGCTAATCGTGCTAGGCCCCCGGGATCTACAATTCTCCCGATTGTTGCATCTGAATCTCCTTGCTGGTTATCTGTTAAAGTAAATTCTGCTAGACCTACCGTTGCCCCACCAATAACAGTAGTAGATAATTGGTGTGGGTAATCATACCAGACACTTGGTCCATTACCGGGACTCATTGGCCCAAACTTTCGGTAAACTAATCCTGAAACATCTGGTACATCATGATAAAAAATTCTTACATCAATGGAGCCTGTAGCGTTTGCTATAAAGGCATCTAGTAGATAAGGATAATCATAGCTGGCGTCTGCCTCACTTTGTACTGCTTCTGTCACAATACTATGGACAAAAATTGGATGATTAAAACCAGTTGCCAATGTTCGATAAGCCCCTGTTGGCGATAATTGAGAAGCTACGGTATCTTGTAAACAATCGGCTATACCGTCTCCATTCCCATCCCCATTATTAGGTGCATTTTCTTCTTCCGCTGTAGGAATACGATCATTGTCGTCATCGTCATCTAAATAGTTGGGAGTTCCATCACCATCATTATCATCGTTCGTGAAATCTCCATCACCATCTTGATCTTCTAGTATATTTGGAACGCCATCACCGTCTATATCTTCCTCACAAATATTCGTAAAATTAAGCACTGCACCTCCCACACAAACAGGAGCATCTGGTGCTCCAAATCCACTTACTGATATTTGAGGGTTGATATCAACGCCTGGGATTGTAATAGTACCAAGTCCATCCCCATTCCCAACCAGCTGTACATTTCCTGTTGGACAATTATTAGAATTTTCAAAACTAAATAATGGAATAGTTTGTCCTGCTACTATAGAAAAACTTGAAGGCGCATTAATAGAAAAACTATAATAATCAAACCCAATGGCAGTACTAGGGTTGATCTGTTGAGAAGCCGTAAATTGGGCAGATTGAAGGTTCTGAATATTACTTACTGTCAATTGTCCTGTTGTAGCTTGTAAGCTTATTTGCATTGAAGCCACAAAATCATCGGGGCTCGTATAAGTTACCGAGCTTGTCATGCTTATAGTATAGATACCATTTTGCTCTGCTAAGGAGTATTGAAATAAGCAAGATGTATCTACAGGTGTGGTAGGACAATCAGTTGTTACTGCAATATTTACTGGGTTAGAATTTGAACTTACTTCACAATTGTTGAGCGCATCCTTAACTTTTATAATATAACTACCGTTTCCTAAATTATTAAAAGTGGCGGCAGTTTGATAAGTTACACCATCATTAATACTATACTGTAAATCAGCGTTACTCCCTCCTCCAATTGTGATAGATCCATCCGTTGCCGTTGAGCAAGACGGTTCCTCTATTACTATTATAGGTTCAAAAGCACAGGTGTCAATAGCTGTTGGTGTAGCCTGTTGCGCAGCACTACAATTAGCACTCCCCGTATCAAAAGATCCACTAAAAGCATTTCGCAAACCCTCTTCAAATATAGTGATTTGGTTACCAATATTAACAGATGGGTTGTCGGAAACAGGATCATCGCTGGCAATAATCTCTAATGGTCCTGCACAACCTCCAGCGTTTTTGAAGGAAAAGAAAGGTTTTATCGTTCCAGCAGTATATTCAAAGGTGGTAATACTAACCATCGAAGATACCAAAAAATGCCTATTCTGAATAGAAATAATGGATGGGGCATTCCATGATCCATCAATAGAAATAAAATTGTCAACGACAAAATTATTGTCAGGCAACTCAATTGAAACCTGTGCAGAACTAGTAATAGAGGACCCTGCAGAATAAGAAACATCTGGACGATACGAAACCGTATAGGTCGCATCGAGAGAATCATATTCAACTTTAAAATTCACCTGTGCAGTAGCGCATAATGAGGTAAAAAGCAGCATTAAGAATACTACAATACGTGAGTAGTAAGTTTTCAACATAGCAAAAAATTGAAGGCTGTAACAATACATCATTTGCATGATGCTGTTATTCTTGGTTTATTTTCTTGCTAAATTGTAATAGGTATAGTAAAGAGAAATTGTTGAAACAGAAGAGTTAATATTGGTAGGCAAAAGATGCACTACCCTTTATAATCAACAAGTGAGTTAAAGGTTTCAGAATTTATTTGCTGAAACAGATGATAGGCAACCATAATACTAAGTGATATATTAAATTCAATTTCCATGCCACTTAGATATATATTTTTTTAAATTGTAACTAGAGGGAAGTAGTAAAAAAGAGGAATACATTAATAGGGCAAAAAAAAATGCTTTCTATCTTTGGATAGAAAGCATTTTTTTTGAAGGAAATTTTAATAATAGTTGGAGACAAAATAATCTCATCGAAATGCACTATTTATATCTGACTAGTTAAATAAATTTGACTTAGAAAGAGCTATTTCAATTTTATGAATTATTAAGATTATTCCTATTTTCTGAACCTTTCCCGTTTCGCTCCCCCTTGGGGGTTGGGGGTTTTAAAGATCAGGAAACACTTACTTGAAATTACCCCAACCCCAAAGGAGGAGCGATTTTCGGTTAAGCTCAATAGTCTGCTAAGTAACTTGAAGTTCTTAAACAATTTCTTGTTCCACTAAATAGCGTTCCGCATCTAAAGCTGCCATACAGCCTGTACCTGCCGCCGTAACTGCTTGTCGGTATACCTTATCCGCAGCGTCTCCACTCACGAAAACACCTTTGACGTTTGTTAGAGAAGTACCTGGAACGGCTTTTAAATAGCCTGTTTCATCCATATCTATCCAACCTTTAAAGATCTCTGTATTCGGCTTATGACCAATGGCCACAAAGAAACCTTTACATGGAATTTCTGAAGTTTCTCCAGTTTTATTATTTTTTACCCTTACGGCTTCAACCTCTTCTTTACCTAAAATTTCATCCGTTTCGGTATTCCAGTGGATCTTAATGTTAGGTGTTTTAATCACTCTTTGCTGCATAATTTTTGATGCACGCATTTCGTCTCTACGAACCAACAAATGCACCGTTGGACAAATCTTCGCTAAATAAGATGCTTCTTCTGCTGCCGTATCTCCTCCACCTACTACGACGACATCCATTCCTTTGAAAAAGAAACCATCACATACTGCACAGGCAGATACCCCTAAGTTAGTAAGTCGTTTTTCAGATTCTAAGCCTAACCATTTTGCAGTTGCTCCTGTGGAGATAATTACGGTATTTGCATGAATCTCTTCTCCGCTATCCGTCCAAACCTTATGAACTGGCCCCGTAAAATCTACCTTAGAAATCAAAGCATATCTAATGTCTGTTTCAAAACGTTCTGCTTGTTTTTGAAAATCTGCCATCATTTCTGGACCTGTACGACCGTCTGGATATCCTGGATAGTTTTCTACTTCTGTCGTAATCATTAATTGTCCACCTGGTTCCATACCTGTAAACATGACAGGTTTTAGGCCTGCTCTAGCTGCATATATTGCTGCTGTATAGCCCGCTGGACCTGATCCGATAATTAAACAATTCAATACTTCTGCCATTGTATATTAGTTAGTATTTATGATTTTCTGATTCCGTAATCACTAAATATATCCCCATAAAGTATAAAGAGAATTAGTAATTAAATAAACTTATTTATTCAAAAAGTGCAATAATACGTATAATGCTAGAATAATATAGTCGAAATTAGGACGTAATTTATAGCCATCAGGTCATTAGAAAAGCTTATTGACTATCATGGCTATTAATGTCGAATTATTGGTGGCAGATATTTTAAAAATAGCTGACACCTTTTACATAGCCACAAAATATCAACCAATTTTTGAGTCTCTGCTACCAAAAGTTCGGCTCTTAGCGTGATCCCATTGTAAGACAAATATTTTTAAAAACATTAAAATTTTAAGATAGTTCAAATTGTATTTAAACTTATACTTCAAAATCATTGTTGGGGTTCTAAAGTTGAGATAAAGGTAAGTTTATGAATGAATTAGGCAATATTCAAGTTTATTAATCTATCATAATCAGCTATATATATTTTTAAAAATTTAACATAAATAATTATACAAATATATATTTTTTGGCACATTAGGCATAATATTTGTCTTTTACTTAAGTGTTAATCTCTTCGAAAAAATTTAATAAGTATCAATCAGTAAATATCCAAAATCTAATCTTACTGCTTGAATGAATACTTATTTCACTACAAAAAATATCCCATCTGAACGTAACTCTACATTAAAACAGTTTTATCTTATTTGATAATTCTATTATCAATCACTAATACCCTAAAAAAAATTATAGTAGTTGATCTACTTATAGTATCTGTTTTAAACGTAAAGTATTTATCCTTTTCATTGGTCTTAACTTAAACTTTGCCTATGCAAACAATTCTACTTTAAACTGAATTATTAGTTTTTGGACTTAGAGTATGTCTAAATTTCTACTTCCTGATAACCAGCATTTTAAGAACTTGGCTTCCCATCAAAATGGTCACCTAGCTCGCTAGGCAACAATTTTGATGCTTCGCCAAAACCTTAAACTTCTGATAATCAGTTTGTACAAAT
>CAKZUM010000049.1 GCA_937921525.1 uncultured Saprospiraceae bacterium | reverse complement strand
AGTCTATTCCTCCATATTCAAATGCCCAATAGAATAACAAAAGATCGTTCCAAAGCCAACCATTAACAAGCCATGAAAAGCGAGAAAAGCACTATTCCCTAATTGAATACCAGCCACTATCCCACCTAAGAAATAAATAGCTAGCAGCCCTTCGAAGATCGTCACCCAAGACAATTTGGAATTGAAATATTTTTGCTTTTTGAACGTATCCTTAATGGTGTTGATATTGAATTTTGGCGTTCGTACAAAAGGAGATTCTTTGCCCATCCATCCTTGTATGACTGCGATAGTATTATGTAAGGATAAGCCCATTGATAGAGCTAGAAAGACAGGAAATAGAACAACAAATTTGAGCACTTTTTTCAACCAAGTTTCTTCTTTTATTTCTGCACTTACATTCGCTACAAAGTAGACCGCAATAACAGATAATAGACCAGATAAGAAGAATCCAAAATAGCGAATATCAAAACCTATATTTTGTAAGGCAAATAAAAGAGGCACACTAAATACGCCTGATATTAATACAAAAATAAATACGGTGCTGCCCAGTAAATGACCAGTCGCATGAATTTTTTGAATTAGTTGCAAGTCAGATTTCCAGATAGTTGGCAGCATTTTCTTAGCCGTCTCTGCACCACCTTTCATCCATCGAAATTGTTGAGATTTTAGACCGTTCATTTCTGCGGGTAATTCTGCTGGAGAGCCAAATTTTTCTAAGAAAATAATTTCCCAACCTTTTAACTGTGCTCTATAGCTTAAGTCCAAATCTTCTGTCAAAGTATCTGCTTCCCATCCACCAGCATCTGCGATAGTTGACTTACGCCACACGCCTGCCGTGCCATTAAATTGAAGCATATAATTGCCTGATTTTCGCCCTTGTTGCTCTACTGTGAAATGCACATTTAATTGCATGGCTTGCAACTTCGTCAGTAGGGAATAATTTTGATTGATATGTTCCCAACGAGTCTGCACAACGCCAATATTATCGTCTTTAAAATAAGGAATGGTATTTAGTAAAAAGTCTTTTCTAGGTAAGAAATCTGCATCAAAAATGGCTATAAATTCTCCTTGCGCCATCTCTGTGGCTTCTTTTAATGCCCCTGCTTTATAGCCTTTCCGATCTACTCTTCTAATCTGTTGGATATTGAAACCTTGTGCCTTGTATTCTGCTACTTTTTTACTAACAATATCTACCGTTTCGTCTGTAGAGTCATCTAGTATATGAATTTCATATTTATCTTTTGGATAGTGAAATTCACAGACTCGGTCTATTAATCGTTCAATAACATAAAGCTCATTATAAATAGGTAATTGAATCGTCACAAAAGGAAGATTTTTATCTTTTATATCTCCCGTAGCAACTACCTTTTGTTTGCCTCCCTTTTTGTACTTATACAATAAATGTAGTTGTAACAAACAATAGCCTGTTATCCAGACCAAAGCCATTATGTATATGCCTAGTACTATGTATGCTAATAAAGTCATTTAATTTTATTCTAATCTCTTGAAGTTAGGAATAAACTATTCCTTGTCACAGTAATTTAAAGATGGTCCACAATATTTTATGTCCTGCTAAAATCGTACCTCGTATCGTGCCAGACACTTTAGATACCCCTATTCGTTTTCTATAAGTCATGGGAACTTCCGTACATTTTAAACCAAATTTTGCAGCTTTAACCTGCATTTCTACCGTCCATCCAAAATCTCGATCCTGCATATCAATCGCCATTAATTGTTTCCAAGTAATCGCCCTAAAAGGACCCAAATCTGTGAATTGATAATTGTAGAAAAATTTAATAAGGGTGGTCGCCAACCAATTACCAAAAATTTGCTGTGGCATCATTGCTCCCTTCTCAAGCGTTCCCATGGATCGAGAGCCAATCACCATATCCATTCCATCTTCTGTAATAGGTTGAATGAGTTTGGGCATTTCCTCTGGGTGATCGGAGTAGTCACCATCTAAAAATACAACAATATCGGGTTGTTCTTCAGTCGCTTTTTCTTTTATATAACCGATTCCTTTTAAGCAAGCATTGCCATATCCTTTTTCAGGTTGATCTACGACTATCGCCCCATTCGCTATGGCTACTGCTTTGGTATTATCTGTACTAGCATTATTACAAACAATGATGTCTCGTACTAATTCTTTAGGGATGTCTTTGAGGACATTGCCTATTGATTTTTCCTCATTGTATGCGGGAATGATGACGTCTATAATTGTAGACATTGAATGTAATATTATTTAAGAACCCACCCTGCATATGAAATTATTACACAGAGAATACAAAAGTAGCGCAAAAGTAAGCATTCTTGCTGTTGGCAGTCGGACAAAGGTCTTGGTAATTTTGTCTCTTTATATCAAAGATTGGAGGTGGTTCGGTTTATTCTTTGAGAAAGAGATCATTAGAGCGTAAAAAAAAATAACTTTCCACCACTAGACATTTTGAAGAATTGAGAATTAAAGGTTGAGAATTGAGACAGATTTTGTTTAAAAAACGACGAAAATTTGTCGTTTTTCAAACGAAATCTATTCTCTGCCCTCTGTTCTAAACAATGTCCCTTAGTGTGTAATAACTTTACTTTTTTTTTGCCGTTATTAATGTACCAGACATTTCAATTTTATATAATTACCTATTTCTATGCGATCATTGATTTTTTGCTCCTTTTGCTTATTACTTGTTGCCTATGCCTGCAATAAGGAGGCGGATTTTCTATTAGATAGTTCTGCGGAACTAAGCTTTTCAGTAGATACACTTCGATTTGATACGGTCTTTACAGAACTAGGATCCGCTACTAGATTTGTTAAAATATATAATGATAATGACCAGCCTGTCCTATTAAATAGCGTTCGTTTACAAAAAGGAGATAATTCTTCTTTCCGAATCAATGTAGATGGAATTCCTGCAAATGATGTGAAAGATGTGGAAGTTGCTGCAAACGATAGCATTTATGTTTTCGCAGAAGTGACCGTTGATCCCAATGATCCTCTATCTACGAGTCCATACGTGATAGAAGAATTTTTAGAGGTCGAATTAAATGGGGTAAATCGACAAGTATTGCTAGAAGCATGGGGACAAAATGCGAATTATATTCCAAATCGTTTTAATCAAGGTGGTGGAGCTTTTGTCTCTTGTGATTTTGATGAAGTTACTTTTGATGATCCTAAGCCCTATGTTATTTATGGTGTGCTATTGGTAGATAGTTGCACCTTAAATATTCCTTCTGGAACCGATATTTTTATACATGGAGGAATAGTGCGAACTGGTATTCTTGGGGAAAACTACAATGACGGATTTATTTTTGTTTTGCCAGATGGAAAACTTAATATTCAAGGTACGGTTGAAAATCCAGTAACGATACAAGGAGATCGTTTGGAGGAAGAATTTCAAGATGTACCTGGACAATGGGGGGGGATTTATTTATCCCGAACTAGTAGGGGCAATCGGATAAATCATACTATTATTAAGAATGCTAGATTTGGGGTGGTAGTCGATTCTTCTGCGACTTTGATTATTGAAAATTCTACGATTCAAAATTCTGTTAGTGGTGGGTTGATTGGGGTGCATTCTAGTATTACGGCTAATAATTGTCTGTTATACGGAAATGGTGGAAATGCGGTGCAATTGGAATATGGCGGAAATTATGATTTTCGACATTGTACGCTTGCGAGCTATGGGGTGGATAATTCTGCGCTGCGCATGAGTAATGCACTATGTCTAGACCAGCTATGTTCGCAGGCTAGATTGAATAATTTACGGGCACGATTTACGAACTCGATTATCTACGGTTCTCGGTCAGATGAGGTGGAGTTGTTTAATATTCCTGATGCTTCTTTTAATTATACTTTTCAAAATTGTATTGTGCGGGTAGATGATTTGGTAAGTGAGATGGATACGCCTGACTTTTTTGACAATTGTGATCCTTGTCTTCCTGAAGCTGGTACACGGGATGTTGT
>CAKZUM010000048.1 GCA_937921525.1 uncultured Saprospiraceae bacterium | reverse complement strand
ATCCACATTTAAAACCATTGCATCACTATCCTTTTGCTTTTTTAATCGAGGGTCATAGACCAATAAAGGCACTCGCACCGAATTATCGTACATCAACCATTTCCCTGCTAGTTGTCTTTCTCCTAGAAAGTATCCATTGTCTCCCATTAAGATAATGACGGTATTTTTGTCTAAACCCTTTTCTTTTAATTTTGCTCTAATCTTGCCAATTTCTTTATCAATCCCTGCTATCATTCGGTAGTAGCCTTTGACACTATGTTGATACTTTTCAGGGGTATCATATCTCCAATACCAACGAGTTCGATTAAACCCTTCTCTGACTGATTCGGGCAATTGGTCAAAATATTTATCATCGCTTTTAGCTGCTTTAGAAATAGTTTTATCCGCTAGTATTTTATCATTTTCGGATTGCCAAAAATATTGTTCTTCTGCTTGGTCGTGTGCATGGGGAGCACTGAAGTTAAGCATCAAACAAAAAGGATTATCTTGTCCTTTTTTATCCAAAAAATTTAAGGCTTTGTGTCCTGTGTAACGAGTTAAGTGTACTGTATCTTGTCCAATTGTTTTATAATAATAGCCTCGCCTATCTTTGAAAGAAGTTTTTCTATCATAGGTCTCATAATCAGAAAAAGCCAGTTTTTCTTCATCATAACGAACGCCGTATTTTCCATAAAATGCGGTTTGATAACCCGCTTCTTTTAGTAATTTTGGATAGGCATTGGACATATACTCGTCTCGAATATTTCCTGTTTGAAAATTAAAACGGTGGGTACGCTCATATAAACCTGTCAATAAACTAGCTCTACTAGCAGCACAAATCGGCGTTGTGACCATCGCATTTTTAAAAAAAGTACCGCCCTTGGCGAGCTTGTCCATTTCAGGCGTGTGTGCCAATTCGTTGCCTACATATCCAATGGCATCAAATCGCTGGTCATCGGTGAGAATGAAGATGATGTTGGGTTGTTCAGTAGATTGAGCGGTTAAGATTACCCCCCACATAGTAAAAAAATAGAAAAATAAGATATATTTATTCATAGACAGCGATTAAATTAAGTGCTTATGCTATTTTATGCAGTAAGGCAAACTTATACATTTTTAAAATCCTGACTGTCCTGTACTATTAGGTATGGAACTCAACTTTTTGGTAGGAGTAAATTGCTACAAAGACCAAGCCTTACCCTGAGTAGTCGCCTGCAAATCCACACAGCCCTTCTGTTCTACAGGAAGTGGCGCATAAGCCATCACCTCTTCTCCTATAAATTCATTCATTTTAAAAGCAGCAATGCCTTTACTCCGTAAAGATTTTAGCACACTAAAATTGACGGCATCAGCAGAAGGCACTTTGCCATTTGCTTTTTTGGCAGCCGAAACTTCTTTATTCCAAGCCTTTTGTTGTTCCCCATCTGCTTTTAAATAATAAGCCAATCGCCCTTCAATATCTTCCATACTTAAAGCTGTTGGGTCATTTTTTCCTGTTGTTTTAAGTGTAGTTGCTAAATACTGTTCGATCCCTGCTTTAAATCCTTCCTTTTCTTCTTTGGGCGAAACGACATTCAAATAACCATCAACAAACTGCGCTAAATTTAAATCTGTTGCACCTGGCATGTCAGGTGTAGTGGGTAGAATTGCTTCTAAAGTCTTTGTGACAATTTCTGCCTCAGCAGAAGAGAAAAATTTTGGCGACCAAGTTACCGTTGCTTTATTTTGGCAACTTTGTAGCAGACTGACAACGGAGGCAGACATCGTAATAGCTCCCAACGAAAGTCCAATATTTTTAAGTGCGTTTCTTCTTTTCATGATATATTTTTTTTGGACACAGAGTTCGCAGAGAAGACACAGAGCACACGGAGTATAACGTTTTTTCTCTGTGGTACTCTGTGTCTCTTTTGTGCGCACTGTGTCCTATTTACAAATTCATTTTCTTCAATTCTTCCACCGCATGATTCGCAGCCCTAGCCGTTAACGCCATGTACGTCAAAGAAGGGTTTTGATTAGCGGCCGAAGTCATACAAGCCCCATCCGTCACATAAACATTCGGCACTTCGTGTAGCTGATTATGTTTATTCAAAACCGATGTTTTAGGGTCTTTTCCCATTCTTGCTGTGCCCATTTCGTGAATACCTTTACCTATCGGCGCATTAGAATCATAAGATTTTATATCTTTAAATCCAGCAGCTTCTAGCATTTCCTGTGCCTGAACAATCCAATCTTTTTTCATCAATCGTTCATTTTCTTTGAACTCTGCATCAAAAACGATAGTAGGCAAACCGTACTTATCCAACTTATCATAATTAAGGTACATCTGATTCTCATGGTAGGGTAAAGTTTCTCCAAAACCACTCATGCCAATTCGCCATCCACCGGGTTCTACTATCGCTTGTTTGAGGTCTTTTCCGTAAGCATGTTCTGCAATGACTGCCGACCAATCGCCTCGACTCGCTCCACCCTGATACCCGTATCCTCTAATGAAATCCACGTTGTCCCGTTTAGCACCAATATTTCTAAATCTAGGTATATAAAATCCGTTCGGTCTGCGACCAGTATAATATTTATCCTTAAATCTATCCACTTTGGCAGAGGCGCCTGCCCCTAATTGGTGGTCCATAATATTATGCCCCAATTCCCCACTAGCATTCCCCATACCATTTGGAAAAGCATCTGATTTAGATTGCATTAGAATGGCGGTGGAGGCCATCGAAGAGGCGCATAAAAAAATGATTTTTGATTTAAATTCTAGTATTTCTTTCGTATTGGCATCTACAATTCGCACCCCCGTTGCCCGCTTTTTGTTTTTATCATACATCACTTCAAAGGCAATCGAATTGGGGCGTAGGGTCATATTTCCAGTAGCCTCTGCCATTGGTAAGGTAGAAGAATTAGAGCTAAAGTAAGCCCCATAAGGACAACCTCTTTTACAACGATTTCTATACTGACAAGTAACTCGTCCTGAACCGGGTTTAGTGCCTTCGGTAATATGTGCCACTCGACCAATGGTTAACACTCGATTTTTAAATTTTTTAGCAATCGCTGTTTGTAATTCCTTTTCTACACAATTCAACTCCATCGGTGGTAAGAAGACGCTATCGGGTAGTTGCGGTAAACCCAATGCCTCCCCACTAATCCCAACGTGCTTTTCTACATAAGCATACCAAGGTTCAATATCTTTATAGCGAATGGGCCAATCTACGCCTATCCCATCTCTAGCATTGGCCTCAAAATCCAAATCCGACCAACGATAAGTTTGTTTGCCCCAAATTAAGGAACGACCACCTACTTGTGCGCCCCTAATCCAATCGAACGGCTTGACCTCATCGTAATCATGGTCTTCATCTTTATTATAAAAATGACGAGTAGTTTCATCAAATCCCCAACGGGATTGCTTGGGGTATTTTGCTAGAATATCGGCTGGTGTTTTTCCTCCATTTTCCATATCCCAAGGATCTAAGTGCATCGTGGGATAGTCTTCTACGTGCTTGACCATTCTACCCCGTTCCAACACGAGGGTTTTTAGTCCTTTTTCGCATAACTCTTTGGCAGCCCAGCCACCGCTAATGCCTGTTCCTATTACGATAGCGTCAAAAGTATTCGATTGTGTTGCTGACATTTTATGAATTTTAGATAGGAGTTCTTTGAAATACTAGGCAGTAAAATTATTGAAATGGTGGGTGGGGGCTGTCCTGTGGTGTCTTGTAGGAAGATAAGAAATAGCATTCTACCGCTAGGTTTGCAGATTTTAAAACAATTAATAGAATCATTCCTCCTTTTACTCAATATATCACTAGCACAGGCCCAAAAACAAGTGAACCTACAATGCACGAAAATAAGTATGAATGATTCAATTTGGGCAGAAAAGGTTAATAGATGAACAAGAGGTATTCATTTATTATTTCACCAACCATTTTTTAAACTGCCCAATTTTTTCTTTAGACACAATAATTTCTGCTGACAAGGGCGATTTTAGTTTTACTTTCACTTGGCTTTTCGATAAATAATACAGTTCTGCAATACAAGCTCGGCTCAATAAATATTGTCTATTGACTCTAAAAAAATCATTGGCAGAAAGCGAAAGTTCTAATTGTTTAATAGAGCTTTCAATCGGGTATCTTTTATTGTTAACCTTATGAATGGCAAAAGTTACTTTATTGTCAGAAACAAAATAAGCGATTTGAGCCAACTCAAGAATCTTCATTTTATTACCAATTTGGACCATAAAACGTTTAGTGCCTTTGGGTTTCAGTAGCTCTATTAATTCGTTCATAGCCGTACTATTCTTGGCTACCTTTTGGGGAGTATTTTGCAAAGACTTTAATTTACTAAAACTTTGTTTTAATTTTTCTCGAGAGACAGGTTTTAGAAGATAATCAATACTATGCTGTTCAAAAGCTCTTAGGGCATAGTCGTGATACGCAGTAGTAAAAATAATGGGCGTTCTTATTTCAACTTGTTCAAATATTTTAAAGGCATTGCCATCTGCTAAGTGAATATCTAAAAAGATTAAATCTGCGGTATGGTGATTTAACCATTTGACTGCCTTTTTAATACTATCTAAAACTGCCAATATTTCGATGGGAATAGCTAATTCTGATAATAATAGCTGCAATCTTTCTACTGCAAAATGCTCGTCTTCAATAATCAAAATGCGCATTCTTGTTCTTGTTTTAGTAAAGGAATTTTGGCAATAAATTGGCCATTTTCAATCAAAAATGCTGGTGTTTTATCGCCAAGAATGGCGTATTTATCTGTTAGGTTTTTCAAACCAACTTTAGTAGAGAAAATTTCGGATTCCATCCTTAATTGTATTTTATTTCGAACTAATAGATAGTCATTTTCTACAATTAATTCAATTGTCAATGGAGTCTCACTACCAATCGCATTATGTTTTATGGCATTTTCAATCAATAATTCTAAGGTTAGCGGTGGTAGCATATAGTTGATAGATTGCGCATTAACAGTTGAGTGGAACTGTAGATTTTCTCGATATCGAATTCTTTGTAAAAAGATATAAGATTCCACAAAGGCCAACTCTTTTTTTAAAGGCACTAAATAGGATGCATTCAATTGTAAAATATAGCGATATATTTTCGATAATTCTTCTATAAATCGCTCTGCATCATGTGGGTTTTTGTGGACTAAAACACTTAATGCATTTAAGCTATTAAACAAAAAATGAGGGTTAATCTGCTGTACAAGGGCTTTGTATTTGACTAACTCATCGTTGCGTTTTAAGGTATGGTTGATAAGTTCTAATTGCTGTCGTTTAATCAAAAGTTTCCAAAAATGTTCTACCACCATTACAACGGAGGCAAATAATAAACTGATAGACCAAATCAACCACCGATTATCCAGATTGCCTGAATTTATATTATGGTCGATAGGCAATATAGCAACCACAGGTTTATATAATAAAGACAATAGAAATCCAACAACCAATACCCAGATAGCCGCCCAAAAAATATCATTATAATAAGTGGTAGAAAAGATAGTTAATCTTTGCCAAGACTTCACACTAAAAGTTGCCAAGGTGCTAAAAATAATAAAGGATATTGCCAATAGGGGAATACAGATAAAAAGTTCAATCCAAACTTGTACTATGTTCGTGGTATTTAAGAAATCTTCAAAAGCAAAAATAATACTAGTGATAATAGCTATAGATAAATAGATTATCCATTTAGTCTCTTCATTTTGAAAAGTATTCGGCCTTGTATTTATTGAATTTTGCATAGTTCGACTAAAGGTATTGTTTTATTAAAAAATACAGAATACTTTTTGGAAGAACGGCCACTTTTTTCTGAAAGAACCCGAAAAATCACCAATGAACTGGTTTTTAACCTTTTTGTAATCAAAAATAGGTTCTTCTGACAATTGCGCTGTACTATACAGAATAAGACTGATTGAGTAATAATTATTTGGATATAGACCAATTAAGGAAGTAGGTTTGTGTCAAAATAAAACTTAAATATGAATCGTATAAAAAAAATTGCTTTAGGTCTATTTATCCTTATATGCATTATTTTAATGGTAAGTTTTATACTTATTCCTATGCCCTTTGCAGCTAAATATACAGGGCAAATGATACCAACAAATGATGGAAAAAAACTGGTCACTTTAGTTCATTTACCTGATGGAAATGGACCATTTCCTACCTTAATTATTCGCTCTCCTTATGAACTCCCTCACACACCCTTAGCAGGTATGTTCCCCCCTGACCTAAGTAATGTTCGGGATGAAGATTTAGGCAAATTAGGGTGGAAAGAAATAACCGATGCAGGATATGCTTTGGTCATTCAGCATACCCGAGGAAGAGTGGGGTCGGAAGGAAAAGCCCTTGATTTAACTGATAGAACAGATGGATTAGAATTAATAAAATGGGTAAAAAAACAAAATTGGAGCAATGGTAAGGTAGGCACTTGTGGAGATTCTATAGAGGCAATCTTAGCAATGCTAACGAATGCCGAAAACCCTGAAGGACTGGATGCCTCTTTTGTCCAAATAGGCACTCCAAATTTGATAAACGAAGTACTTTTAGGGCCTGGTGGTGCACTTAAGCTCGAAATATTCTTCCCTTGGGCGGCAGAACAAATATTGACCGCAGATGCTAACCACTTCAAGGACATGGATTATGGTCCAATCGACCGTAGAATAGCAAGAGTTCAAATGGGGTTAAAGGTGCAGGAAATTTTATCAGATTTGGAAAACCCACAAAATGTACCAGCTTGGAAACATTTACCATTAAAAGATTACCCACATTTTTCAGCGGCATTGAGTGGATGGAATCAAATGTTATCTGCGAAACCTAATAGTCAAGTCTCCAATTATTTTGACGCATCTTTGTCTACTATTCCGACTTACTATGTTGCCGCGTGGTATGATGTGTTTTCACCGTCTCAATTGAATGCATTCGAACGTGGTGAAAAAGATAGTTTAAACCAGCGATTATTAGTTCTGAACGGAACTCATTTTTCTGCAGAAGACCCAAAGGTATGGCCAATGAAACCTTTGCTACCGTGGTTTGACTATCATCTAAAAGGCAAAAAATCAGCATTGCTCGATTTACCACGGGTCATTTTTCCTATTGCTAATGGTCAAGACGAATGGTATGGAGCGACAACTTGGCCTCCTAATTCGGCTAACATAGAAAAATGGCATTTATCAAAGACGGGTCAATTGTCAAAGACTGTTACATCTTCTTTTTCTGCTGGCATACGTACCTACCAATATAATCCAGAAAATCCTGTACCAACTATCGGGGGGAGGAATCTGATGATTTCGCATGGCCCTTTAGACCAACAGACGGTAAGACAAGCGCAACGTAAAGATGTTTTATCTTATGATAGTCAGCCATTAAACAGCCCAATCGTCGCGGTAGGACATGTGTATGGAAACTTGTCAGTTAGTTCTGATTGTCCTGATACAGATTTTACAATAAAGCTACTCGATATAAGCCCTGAGGGAACAGCAACCTTAGTTACAGAGGGAATTATTAGAGCAAGATTCAAGGAAGGTTTATCGCAAGAATCCTTTATGAAACCAGATGAAATTTATCCATTAACTTTAGATTTAGGGCATATTGCTTGGCGATTTGAATCAGGTCATAGCTTAGGCGTAGATGTCTCTTCTAGCAATTTTCCCCAATGGGATAGAAACCTAAATACGAACCAATCCTTATTTTCTAGTACGGAAAAAAGGATAGCTAATAATATAATTCATCATGGTCAAGTAAATGGCTCTTTTATCGAATTGCCTATAATTTCTGATGTAAACGCTTTAGAACATCTATCCGATTTTAAAACAAATCAAAAATAAATCGACACTTTAAGTCATCATGGTTTTGAAAATTCTGCTGATTTAGAACCAAAACGACAGACTAATTTTATCATCAATACTAAAAAAATTATCATGATATACGCAAAAATAGGGGCAATAGCCTACGCTCTTTGGTCTTTATTACATATTGTATTAGGTATTCAACGATTGGCTGCCAGGGCCGAATTTGACCAGTTAACTGAGGCAGCAGGAAGGTTGGCACAAGGCCATTGGACCTTAGTTTACTTAGGAGTTTTTGGATTAATCCTATCTTATTTTAATTGGAAAAACACCAAATGGGCGTACTGGGTCGCCTTATTTATTATTTCTGCCGAGGATATTGGATTTATTTTATTTCCTGTTATACATGGTGGTTTAGAATTTCCAAAATCGATTATTGGTCCTGGCTTGTGGATGGTTGGATTAATTTTTACGACCATAGCTTATGTTCGGAACGTAAAAAAATCATCTACTTGCTGACTATAAACTTTTATCTCATCAATAGTTTCTACACTTAATGAGGGCTTTTTTAAAAAAGAAAAACCTTTATAGAACTAGGGAGAGGGGATTCGAGTCCATCGGATTAACAATCTGAATCACCTTCCGCTCCCTAGCACTCTCATAAACCGCCTCCTGAATCTCTAAATTTTTCAAATACACCTTAACTCCCGTCTCAAAAGGCAAATCATTCAAATAGCTATGCACAAAGTGTTTTTGCAAAAAATAAACACAATCGCCCGCAAAATTTTTATCATCGTGCAAATAAGGTTCTTCAGTTTCTTCTTCGCCTAATTTTTGCAAGGTGATACGATCATCGTTATATAAGCGAATACTTCCTGCATTGCCTTCCACCTGCTTACGGCCAACTGAATCAAGGCCTTTGAAGTTTACTCAAAATATCATATTCCTGACTCATTGCCCATTTGTCAAATTCAAAGCCATCTTCTCGCATTGAAAAAGAAATAGTATGCATACCTGCACTAGGAACATTTAAATAGATTTGTCGCTCTATCCCACAATGTTCTTCCTTTGTTCGTTGTTTACTTGCCCAAGTCCATTCATCTTTGCCTTCGCACCATTGCATCCGTTGACCGCTTTCAACCCATTCCCCATTTAAGCCAACGTGAATGCCATTATCCTCTGAACCTGTAAAAAAGGTGCGTACCCAAACATA
>CAKZUM010000047.1 GCA_937921525.1 uncultured Saprospiraceae bacterium | reverse complement strand
TCTCCTAGCTTAGTATCTCTTACATCTAAATCAAAGTGCTCTATATGTAAAGAAGTAAAAATATCTTCTCTTACTACTCTTTCAGATAATACAATCGCATCCTCATAGTTATACCCTTTCCAAGGCATGAAGGCTACTTTCAGGTTTTGTCCCAAAGCCAACTCTCCTTTTTGCGTAGCATAACCATCACAAAGGATTTGACCTTTTGTTACCCGTTGTCCTTTACGAACGATAGGTTTCAAGTTGATACAAGTACCTTGGTTCGTTCTTCTGAACTTCACCAATTTATACGACTTCCGATTATCTTCAAAAGAGATCAATTTCTCTTCTTCTGTTCTATCATATCGGATGACTACTTCCTTCGCATCCACGTATTCTACGATACCTTCTCCCTCTGCATTAATCAACATCCGTGAATCTCTCGCCACTTTACCTTCTAGTCCGGTACCAACGATTGGTGAACGAGGACGCAATAAAGGAACGGCTTGACGCTGCATGTTAGATCCCATCAAGGCACGATTGGCATCATCATTTTCTAAGAAAGGAATCATAGACGCCGATACCCCTACAATTTGGTTAGGAGCGACATCCATAAACTCGATATCTGCTGGTGCCAATACCGGGAAATCACCGTGCTCTCGACACTTGACTCTATCTGTTACGAAACCACCCGTTTCTGTTAATGGTGCGTTTGCCTGTGCAATTTTCTTAAAATCCTCTGCCTCTGCTGATAAGTATAATGGTTCGTCGACCATATTTACATTACCATCTGTTACAGGTCTATATGGTGTTTCTAAGAAACCCATTTTGTTGACCTTAGCATGAACACAAAGGGTAGAAATCAATCCAATGTTCGGTCCCTCTGGTGTTTCAATCGTACAAAGACGACCGTAGTGAGAATAGTGAACATCCCGAACCTCGAAACCTGCACGCTCTCTGGAAAGTCCCCCTGGGCCTAAGGCAGAAATTCTACGCTTATGGGTAATCTCAGACAATGGATTCGTTTGATCCAAGAACTGAGACAATTGACTCGTACCAAAGAAAGAGTTGATAACAGAAGATAGCGTACGCGCGTTAATCAAATCAATAGGCGTGAAGACTTCATTATCTCTAACGTTCATACGCTCTCGAATCGTTCTAGCCATTCTAGCCAAACCAACACCGAACTGAGCGTACAATTGTTCCCCTACTGTCTTAATTCGACGATTACTTAAGTGATCTATATCATCAATTTCCGCTTTCTGGTTCATTAAACTTACCAGATACTTTACGATTTTGATGATGTCTTCCTTTGTTAAGACAGAAACTTCTTTATCAATTTCTTGTCCTAATTTCCGATTGATCTTATATCGTCCTACTTCTCCTAAGTTGTAACGCTTATCAGAGAAGAATAATTTATCAATAATTCCTCTAGCCGTATCATCATCCGGTGGATCTGTTCCTCGAAGTTGACGGTAGATATATTGTACCGCTTCTATTTCTGAACTAGAAGGGTCTTTTTGAAGCGTATTATATATAATAGAGTAATCTTCCTCAATATCGTCCTTCTGAAGAATGACTGTTTCCGCATCAGAAGCAATAACTGACTGGATATTTGTTTCATCCAAAACAACATCCCGCTCCAAGATAATTTCATTACGCTCAATAGTCACCACCTCACCAGTATCCTCATCCACGAAATCCTCCGTCCAACTCTTCAATACCCGTGCAGCTAATTTTCTACCAATAGCATTCGTTAAATTTTCCTCAGTAGCAGGTACTTCATCTGCTAAATCGAAGATATCCAAGATCGCTCTATCCGTATCATATCCGATAGCTCTCAATAAAGTAGTTACTGGAAACTTCTTTTTACGATCAATATAGGCATACATGACCGTATTAATATCCGTAGCAAATTCCATCCAAGCCCCTTTGAAAGGAATGACTCTTGCGGAATATATTTTTGTTCCATTAGGGTGGAAACTTTGACCGAAGAATACACCAGGAGAACGGTGTAACTGAGATACAATAACTCTTTCCGCACCATTGATAACAAAGGTACCTTTAGGAGTCATGTATGGAATGTTCCCTAGAAAAACATCTTGAACAATTGTTTGAAAATCAACATGCTCCTCATCATTACATGATAATCGCAATTTTGCTTTCAAAGGTACACTATAGGTTAAGCCCCTATGCATACATTCTTCGATGCTATATCTTGGAGGATCAATAAAGTAATCAAGAAACTCGAGCACGAAAATATTCCGTGCATCGGAGATAGGAAAATTTTCCTGAAACACCCGATATAATCCCTCATCCGTCCTGTTCTCAGGTGTCGTTTCCAATTGAAAGAATTCTTGAAAAGACTTCAACTGAATTTCTAATAAGTCAGGATAAGAAGAAGGTAGTTTAATTTTACCAAAATTAATCCGACGCTCTTCAGCTGTTTGTACAGTACCATTAACAACAGTCATTGAACACCTGTTTATATGGTTTAATGTAGAAAATAGAAAGTTATTCTTTCAAAGAAAATTCACTAAATAATGGCTGGAATTTTGCATTATTGAAAGAATCACTACATATTGCATTAAAGTAGTTCTTCCCGTCCGATAGTTGGATTATTGGTGAAGAACGTACACGCCTACATTAAACGCTATTAAAAAATTAGAGGCTTTCCTCTATAGTCCTTTTTGTCTTAGTTGATTAAAAGAAAGTAGAACAGCGTTACCGATTCCATTTCTTTTAATATTGGATGGATCATCTACTAACCAACCAAAGTCTTCCAAAGTTCCGCTTCCATAAAGAATAGCAATGAGACAACAATAGGCCTAGAAGGTATGATACTCTCTAAGCCTTAAAAACTATCTTAAGAATAGACTAAGCCTTTTGGCATAAATCAATTTAGAAATAGTTAAAGTTACAAGTGGTTCATCCACTCAAATGATGTCTACTGCTTTCTTACTTAAACGGATCTCAAGTTGGAGACATTTTAAAGTAGGGTTGTTTTGAAAGTAAGCTATTAGTCAAACTAATCAAAACAACCCTTTTATACTGTTTTAATACTGACGAAAAATAAGTTAGTTTTTTGGATTTTGAATTGAGTCTTTTTTAAATAGGTTTTCAACCCATTTAAAAAAGAACTCATTTCAAAATCAACTAACTTTTTTTTCGTTTCTTAAAACAGACGATTATACTAAGTGTAGATTACTTCAATTCCACACTTGCACCAACAGCTTCTAAAGCTGCTTTGATCTTCTCTGCCTCATCCTTAGCAACACCTTCTTTTACGTTTGCTGGAGCGCCATCTACTATTTCTTTAGCATCTTTTAATCCAACACCTAAAAGTGTCTTTACTTCTTTTACTACTTTCAATTTACCAGCCCCCGCAGAAGTTAATACTACTGTGAATTCTGTTTGCTCATCTGCTGCTTCGCCGCCGCCGCCTGCACCTGGTGCAGCCATTGCTACTGCTGCTGCAGCAGGCTCAATACCGTGCTCTTCTTTTAAAATATCTGCAAGTTCACTTACTTCTTTTACTGTTAAACCTACTAATGTATCTGCAAGTGCTTTTAAATCTGCCATTTTATAAACGTTTTAATTGTTTCTTTTTAATAAAAAAATTGGTATTGAAACGTGGAAGCCGTTTCAAAATTTAAATCTCAAAATTCAAAATTCCAATTCCAATATGCCTAATTGTATAGGAGTTGGAATTCGATGTTTGATATTTGGAATTTCTAAGTTTATTAGCCTCTTTGTTCCAAAGCTTTAAGAAGACCAGAGATCGTGTTACCACCTGATTGTAATGATCCCAATACATTTTTGATTGGTGATTGTAACAATCCGATAACTTCTCCAATTAATTCTTCTTTGGACTTAAGGCTAGCTAATGCGCCTAGTTGGTCATCTCCTACAAATACACTAGAGTCAATATATGCTGCTTTGACGATTGGTCGCTCTCCTTTCGCTCCTCTAAATTCCTTAATCACCTTAGCTGGCAAATTAGCTGTCTCTGTAAATAATATAGCAGTGGGTCCTTTCAGTGCACTATAAAGGTCTTGATAACCTGTTTCAGAAATAGACTCAAGGGCTTTTTTAGCAAGTGTATTTTTAACAACTTGCATTTCAACACCACTTTCGTAAAATTTTCTTCTTAAGTTATTAACCTCCTCTACTGTCATTGTAGAAGAATCTGTAATATAGAAAAAGCTTGATTTCTCAAATTTCTCCTTCAGTACTTCTACTGCAGTATATTTTTCTGCTTTTGTCATTTTATATAGATGTTATTTAACAGACTTTGGATCAATCTTAATACCTGGGCTCATCGTACTAGCCATGGTTAAAGATTTCATGTATATTCCTTTTGCAGAAGAAGGCTTCATCTTGATAATAGTTGAAAGCACCTCATTTGCATTATCTGTTAATTGCTCTGCGGTAAAAGAAACCTTTCCTACTGGTGTATGAATGATTCCATATTTATCAACTCGGAAAGAAATCTTTCCTTTTTTGATCTCAGATACAGCGTCACCTACATTCATAGTAACCGTACCCGTTTTAGGATTAGGCATCAATCCACGAGGACCCAAGACCCGACCTAAACGACCAACTTTAGCCATCGTACTTGGCATTGCTACTACAGCATCAACATCTGTAAAGCCACCTTGTACTTTGGTTACTAATTCATCTAAGCCTACATAATCTGCACCAGCAGCTTTTGCTTCTGCTTCCTTATCTGGTGTACAAAAAACCATTACTGTTTTTTTCTTACCAGTACCGTGCGGTAAAGAAACCGTTCCACGTAATGCTTGGTCCGCTTTTCTTGGATCTATACCCAAACGGATGTGTAAATCAACTGATGCATCGAACTTAGTGGTATTGACTTTTTTAACCAATGCCATTGCTTCGTTTAGTGGATACAGCTTTTCGCTATCTACTAAAGCTTCAGCCGCTTTACGTTTTTTTGATATTCTTGCCATGTCAAATATTTGAGGTGAATAGCGCTTGTTTTTCAGGAAACATCAAGAACTTCATTAAGTTTATGATTATCCAACAAGCTCCCTTCTTGTGTGTGAAATATTAATTAGCTATCAGAGTGTTAAGGAACGACGCACAAATAACTTTTACATTTAAAATGGTCTTTTGTCCTTTATACTGCCTTGAAAAAATGTTCATTTATACCAGATAAAATCTCATTTTTTCAAGTTGTCTAAAGTAAAAAATCTTCATTTTAAATCGTA
>CAKZUM010000046.1 GCA_937921525.1 uncultured Saprospiraceae bacterium | reverse complement strand
CTTCAATGTAAAGCTCATAATCAAACATCATTTCTTTAAATAATTCAGCATATTTAGGATTAGAAAAATATGCTCTTATTTCTTCTTTAATGGAATTAGGCAAATTTTCGTAACCATTTCCATAAACTGCACACTTTTGAGCCAACTCTAAAGTTCCAGAACCTCCAAAGAAAAAATGCTTTTGATTCCGTTCTAAAAATGCTCTTAGTTCATCAATTGCATTAAGTCTTCCTAAATAAAAACAAGCTTTTGGCAATCGAGTACTATAAGTATGACCACTTCCAAATTTTTCACAAAATTCAATATTGATATCTGCTAATTTTCTTATATTCCAATTAGCTCGGTAAGTTTTTTCTAATTCCTTTGCCTTTCTCCAGTCGAATTTTTCCATTTTATTTTGTATTTATTTTTCTTGCTTGCAGCGAACATCTGGCTACACGCCAACTTGCGTGTAGCAAGGTTAAGTACGCAAACATATAATCATCTAAATACAATTTTATAAAAGGCTGTATATTAACAATATATGTTCTTTGTCTTATAAAAATACTCTTTAAAATTGAAAAAAAAAATATTCATAGCAATAAACCGCAATAACGCTATTAACTAAGCTATTTTTTCTTTATATCCAAACTATCAAGAGGACTTTTTAATTTTCTTAAAGCCGTAGAGGATAAATGTAAATATATCTGTGTAGTCTCAGGCGAAGCGTGTCCTAGAGCATCCTGAATCGCTTTTTGCGGATGTCCATTTTCTACACAATGCGTAGCATAGCTATGTCGCAAAGTATGGACGGTTGCATAGGGATTGACTCTAGATTTGATAACTGCCTTTTTTAGAATATTCTGAACACTCCTTTTGCTATATTGTCCTCCATGTTGTCCTTCAAATAGCCATCGTTTTGGGATATATTGCTTTTTGTACTCCTCTAAAAAAGGCATGACTGATTCTGCCAAAGCTACGTATCTATCTTTTTTACCTTTTCCACCCTTGATATGGATATGTCTTCTACTAGTATTAATGTCTCTACAAAGTAAGTTTACTGCTTCTCCTAATCGAAGTCCAGCAGAATAGATGAGTAGTAAGATCAATTTGTGTTTTAAATTATCGACACAATCAATTAATCGAACTACTTCTTCCATAGAAAGTACATTGGGTAATTTTTTGGGCTTTTTAGGTCGAGGTATTTCAATAAAAGATTTATCTCGCTTTAGCACTTTTTCCCAGTAGGCTTTTACGGCATTGATAATTTGATTTTGAGTGGATTCTGCAATTTTTTTATTTCGTATTTTATATAACAGGTATTGCTGAACCTGTTCAAGAGAGATACTCTCAGGAGCAATATCTTTGAAATAAAAGAAAAGCCCCGCTAAATGATGCTTATATGACTTTCTCGTGGAAGGACTCAGTCTTTCTAATAAAAGTCGCTCATCCAACTGGATTAATGCGTTTCTTTGCATATTGGATAATTGTTCCAAGAAACTTTTTTTAGTTTTTTTCTCGATAGTTCTTTTCCCACTATTAAAATATTCTGGAATATCTACAGGAATTTTAAATCGAAAAGAAACATTATCCAGTCCGATTTCATTCTTAATCATACGATAAGATTCTTTAACATTTGGTATAAGCCAAAACTTTAAAGAACTATCCCATTTTCTACCAGCAATATTTTTCATCACAGCAATCCATCCTTTTTTATCATAAGAAACAAATGCACGTAGCCATTCCTTGTTCTCCTTTTCTATAATAATTTTTTGCCCCACTATCGCTTTTATTGCTCGTCCGTCTTTTGATGTGGTTTGAAATGCTTTTTGGGAAGCGGATGAGTTAACCCTAGGTATATTCGTGCATGCTTGTACATTCACATTGTTACTGTCTGCTGAATTTGGAGTTACTCTATTGAAAGGTTTAGTAGCGTCAATGCTGTTCCATTCAATACTCGATTCTACTTTAAGCACTTCCTCAAATAACTGTTGTAATTGCTGAAATATTTCCTTTGTTTTTGGAACGCTCCAATATTTCTCTTCTGCATTCCAAGCTCTATCTGGTAAGTGCTTTATTTTTTGGACCCAATCTTTTCGATCAAGTGGTATCAGTACTTTTACTCGAAAATCATGTTCGGGTCTTACCTGTACAAGTTGTTGGGGTGGAGACTGATGAAGTTCAGAGACAGGTAGATTTACTTGCTCTATTGACAGGTTATTTTCTTTATCCTTTTTAGCTTTTTCTTTTAAAGATAAAGATATTTCAAAATGTGCTTTTAGTAAAGCATAGCTCTCTTTGGTGTATGGCAGATGCCAGCACTTTTTAGTTTGACTCCACTTGTAGCCATTGATACTCTTGATAAGTAAGATGGTTGTTGGATCGTAGGGAAAGTCCACTTTTATACGGACCTGCCCACGATGCTCGATCTTGGTAAGTTGTACCTTTCTCATTGTAATAGCTGTTAGATTTAGATTGAAGTTTTTAAACAACTTCATTGGGAAAGATACAAAAAAATCAGAAAGTTTGGGTATAAAATAATACTTTGCTTGTGTGTATCTGCATACCTAGCTGTCGGCATCACTTTTGACCTACAAAAATTCAAAAATATCCGTATGGCTACATAAGACTTGTTCACAAATAATAATCAAACACATGCCATTAATAGAAAAATCAAGCTATACCAAAAGACCATTTTATCTTTTTAGTCGCCACTTAGAAACCATCATCCCCTCTATATTTAGAAAAATTGAAGGCGTGCAGTACCAAAGAGAACGATTGGAACTAGCCGATGGAGACTTCTTAGATATAGATTGGTCGAAGGCTAAGGCTACCGCTAATAGGCTAGTGATTGTGACACATGGTTTAGAAGGTAATTCAGATAGACATTACGTAAAAGGGACCGTCAAATTATTCAACGAAAACGGGTGGGATGCACTAGCGTGGAATTGTCGTTCCTGTAGTGGTGAAATGAATCGTAATTTGCGAATGTACCACCACGGAGATATAGAAGATATTCAAACGGTAATAGAACATGCCTTATCACAGAATCAATATGAAAGTATTCATTTAATAGGATTTAGCATGGGTGGTAATATTACACTAAAATATTTGGGAGTTAATGGAGACAGCATCCCGAATGCTATCAAGGGTGGCGTAGCCATTTCTGCCCCCTGCGATTTAACCTCTAGTGCGGCATTGTTGGATGAGCCTAAAAGCTATTTTTATAAAAGAAAATTTTATACAAAACTATCCGAGAAAATGCGATTAAAGGCGGTACAATATCCGGGAGAAATTGATATGAATCGCTTATCGGAAGTAAGATGTTGGCGAGATTTTGATGAGCTCTTTTCTGCCCCTATTAATGGCTTTGAAAATGCACAAGACTTCTACGACCAAGCCTCTTCTATTAATTATTTAAAGGGTATCAGAAGACCTATCTTATTAATTAATGCTTTGAATGACCCCATCCTTACCCCAGAATGTTTTCCTACCGAAATTGCAGCAACGCATCCTTATCTCTTTTTAGAAACACCCAAGAAAGGTGGACATGTAGCATTTATGTTAGCAGGTAAAGAATATGCTTGGATGGATTTAAGGGCATTGGAATTTATTAATACGCTTTGAAATGGTTCAATAATAAATGTACATTCTTCTACTTGTTATTTTTCCTTTTGGCATCCCGTCCGCAAGCGGTTCACAAAAGATAAAGATTCCCCGAATCTTTCCCTTTTGCTCATGTTGAAAAGCCTCGTCGATGCTAGGC
>CAKZUM010000045.1 GCA_937921525.1 uncultured Saprospiraceae bacterium | reverse complement strand
TCCTTTGGCATTACAAAGAACAATACAGAATCTATCAAACCTAATATGGCTGGTATAATGAAAAATAAAGGTTCTATGCCAAGATGGGAAAAAGAAACATTTGAAAGTAAACCTATAAGAAAAGAGCCCAAATATAGAATCCCTTTATTTCGCTGACCTAAATAAAATCTATGTACACCAAATATCCCTAATAATAAGGCTAAAATAGCGGCAACATGCTTTTTCTTCATAATGTACCAATTGTCAATTCTTCAATTCTTTAATTCTTTTCTAAATATAGATAAATCTTCTGAAAGTAAGTAGAAAGAATCTAAGAAATGATCTGCCGCCGCATTCATGCTTTTGCCTTTAGTGGTAGCTATTTGAATATTGTAGAATCGATTATTGACGATAAATATCTTAGACTTTAAAGTAGCCGTTCCTTGTCGATAATCTATCCGAAAGAGTTTTCCGGGATAAGTTAAGTAGTTGATATCATCTTCATATCGAACCTCGCCGTAGACACTATCGCTGGCCTTTTCAATCGTATTACTAAAAAAGTCTTCCAATAATGCGGTAGAATCAGAATGCATAGAATGGATAGGATAATCACAATAACTTACCACATACAAGGCATTTTCAGATTCTTTAAGGGGTGTTTGATGTATGTAGGTTACATAGGTGATTTCGCCGATTTCTGTATGGATCACTTTTTCTTTTCGATCCATTTCTCCTCCGGGTACTTCTATGCGGAATTGACCCTCATAGGTATCGAATACTTTCCAATCGGTTACTTGACCATGCAAAGATAGGGAAGCGATTAGGTGTAGTGGAATAATAAAAAAGAATAAGCGATATGACATGATATTGAGTTGAGTCTTGAAATTGACGACATCCAGCTGAGTGGATAGCATTGATCGTCTAATATACAAACGATCTTTTCGGTATATCTATTATTAGCTGTACTTTAAGGAAAATTTCACTTTTGGAAGGAAGACTTGGGAAGGAAAGTAAGACTTGGGAAGTTTTAAAAACTTACCAAGTCTGAAGTCTATTGAACGGATACTGCAAAATTGGCAAAGCTTCCAAAAGGAAGCTTGCCAACAAAATTGCAGTCCGAGTTAAATCTTTATTTGGTTATTGGTAGTATTGTGTCTTTACTTCAAATGCTAATGAACTAAGTAATACTCGATTGATTACTTAGGATGATTTTGAAGTAAGGTGTAAAGCAACAAATTCGTGGGAGTGAAAGAGGCTTTAGAAAGTCAAAAGGTCAGTTCTTGGAGGAGTTGTATATACACCATACAAACATGGATATAGAAATACCTGACCTCAGCCCAAAGCACTTAGTACATCACTGTAGCTTAAGTTTATAGTTTACTTAGCAATTGGAGAAAAAACGTTTTAAGTAGTACTCGGAAAGCAAATAGAAGAATCTTAATAAACAACATTACAGGCTTTGGAATGACATAAAAATAGAACCTCTATTTTCACATCATTCCCCAAATACAATAATTTATTATTGTTAAAGCCCGAACTGTAGTATTTTTGTGTTTTGCTTGCGTTCAAAAGCTAGATTTTTAAAAAAAAATAAACCTAACTTCGCATATTGTGACGGAGTAAAACATAAAAGTAACAGATTTGATACAAAAAAACCCTTTGCAATTAAGTGATGATTTTAAATATGTAATAGATGTACTTGAAAAACAACAGAAGAGTATGTTTATCACAGGTAGGGCAGGAACTGGTAAATCTACACTACTACAGTTGTTTAGGCGATCTACTAGAAAGAAAACGGTTGTTTTAGCACCAACAGGCGTTGCTGCTTTAAATGTACAAGGTCAAACGATCCACTCTTTTTTTAAATTTCCTGCGAAACCTTTACATCGAACAGAAATCAAGCGACTCCGATATAGAAAACTTTATGAAAAGGTAGAAGTAATTATCATTGATGAAATATCAATGGTTCGGGCGGATTTATTAGAAAATATTGATGTTTTTCTACGATTGAATCGAAATAACAATGCGCCTTTTGGTGGAGTCCAAATGGTCTTTTTTGGCGATTTGTTTCAGTTGCCTCCTGTGGTGGCAACGGAACAAGAGCGAATGCTTTTTCAAACAGATTTTGACAGCCCCTATTTTTTCTCGGCTCATGTGTTTGAGGAATTTGAAATGGAGATGATGGAGCTTCAACAGATTTATCGGCAAGACAATCGACATTTCATTAGACTCTTAGAGTCTGTTAGAATGAATACCATTGACTATGACGATCTAGAAGACTTAAATGAAAGGTATGTACCTAATTTTGAGGCAGACACTAGCTATATTACTTTATCTGCTAGAAATGCAACGGTTAATCGGATTAACCAAAAAGAATTAGATAGTTTAGATACAGAACCGTTTAACTATGTAGGAAAAACAGAAGGACAATTTGATCCTAGATTGTATCCGACAGATTTAATATTGACGCTTCGTGAAGGAGCTCAAGTTATGTTTGTTAAAAATGATTCAGAAGGGAAGTTTGTAAATGGTACCTTGGGAAAGATTGTGGCTTTATCTGGTACCGAGATTAAAGTATTGGTAGAGGAACGCGGACAATCGGAAACGATTAAGGTAGAAAAAATGGATTGGGAGCTACAGCGATATAAAATCAATGAATTAGATGATAGCAAAATCGAAACGGAGGTGGTTGGTAAATTTACACAATATCCTATTCGCCTAGCTTGGGCTATCACCATTCACAAGAGTCAAGGAAAGACCTTTGAAAATATGATTATTGATATGGGTAGAGGGGCTTTTGAATTTGGACAAACTTATGTGGCGCTTAGTCGTTGTCGGACGCTGAATGGGATTGTGCTAAAGCAAAAACTACGTCCGAACGATGTCCTAGTAGATGAGCGAATTATTGATTTCTATAATCAGTATTTTTGATTTGACTAGATGCTATTCAACACGGAATTTTTGCTGGCGCAAGGCTTTGCCTTACTATCTTATTAGATGCTATTCAACACGGAACTACTTCGTAGTCACGCGGATGCCACGGATTTTTGTAGGTCGTGAGGGGTGTTGACAATTATTAATTAATACAAAACAACTCGCCGAAAATGCTTTCCTATCCCATCATGTACTCCAATAAAAAACACACCTGCGGATAGATTATTCGTATCTATCAAGAACCTTTGATTCCCTAAGCTATTTTTGATGTCCTGCGTATAGAGTACCTGTCCAGTAAGATCAACGACATGGATTTGTGCAGTCAATAATTGGCTAGTTTGTAACTCCATTTGTATAGGATTTCCTTTCTTCACAACGGTTGGATAAATAGAAAAATCCTCCAGTCCATCAATCGTTTCAATAGCGGTAACACCTGTTACTTCAAAAGATTCGGTGGTAGAATAATCGGTGCAGGTGTAAGCGACATTGTAAGGCCGTACACGCCAATAATATCTTCGATTATCTGGTAGTTCTGGTAAACGTATGGAAGTTTCAGTCGTTTCAAAATTACCTGGAACACCAGGAAAAGAAGAGGTGATACCTACTTGCACCACATAATGAGTGGCATTAGGGACAGGTTCCCACGATAAATCAATCGCATTGGCTGGGACTTCCTCTCTTGCAATCGGATAATTTAATTGAGGGAGGTCTACGATAGGATTTTCACCAATGACTTCCTCAATTAAGTCTGCTTGTTCTTCTCGTAAATAGCTGCGCATAGCATCTATCTGTTCTGGCGTAAACTGACTAGCACAATCATCGGATGCATAGGACATAATAAGAGAAGCGTCAGACCGAAAAACGATTCCATTAGGATCTGTTTGAGGGGTTTCACTTAGCCCGTCTCTGGTGCAGTTCCATCGCACATTCAAGTAATCAGGCTTCGTATCACAAAAACCATCTGCTGCAATATGGCAATTGCTACCATCTAATTTTTCTACCAATACGGTATCTATGATAAGCGTATCTCCCCATAAAGTATCTTTGAAAATGGTATAATTGGCAAGCACATATTCAGGCGCAGGTTCTTGATAATCAAAGGGAACACTGTCATCGTGGGACACCCCACCTTCCCAGCCAAAAAACGGATGTGGTAAAGTAAATTGATGTCCTAATTCATGCGCCCACACATGATCTTTTCGATTGATGAATGCTTTATTGACAGCTGAACTCGCCCAAGGTAAATTATAGCCACCATTCCCAGCCGCATCTTTAACGATATAGGTATTCACGGTATTCGGTATATCATACTCCTGCATAAATAAGCCGCCTGTCAATACCGAATCATGTTCATTAAAAGCAGCATTATTAATGTATTGAATACCGTCCTTCAAATAAAACTGGATATTGGCAGCGGCAAAATCTTCATTAAGGGTACAGAAAGCATCTAACACTTTTAAAATATCTGTATAGTTTTCTCCTTCGTCCGTACCTACATTATGCACCGTCATTGGTATATAAATCCTACTAGAATCCTTGGCTAGCCCTTTTAAGGAAGTGGTACTTCTTTGTTGGTATTGTTGTAGCCATGTTGATTTAATGTTTGGCGTACCACAGCTTGAAGGTGCTTGGGCGAAAGTTAAAATTGGTAGTAAAAGAAGGGAAAATGTTTGTAGGAGTTTTGCCATTTTTATAGAGTAATATAATAGAAAAGAATACTGCTGGAAAGTCGAAAAAAAAGATTCCTACACCCCAGAAGGGAAAGAGGGTGTAGGAAGACTAAACATACTATGAGAAAACTATATGCAATATAAGCGCAAATATTAGATATTTCAATAATTTGAAAAAATTAATATGTATAATTTAGGAAGTGGCTATTTTTGCTAAGGAAGCGGTAGGGGAGAAGGCAACAAATTAGAAATGCGCTGTTTCATTTGGAGAAACAGCGCATTTGTAAAACGTAGCTCAAGCTTCTAGCTTGAGTAATTTTTAGATCAAAAAACTTATTTCTTAACAATCTTTCTAGAGATAATACCTTTTTCAGAAGTGAAGGTAAGGAGATAAGTACCCGCCATTAATTCTCCTAAACCTAGTTGAAATTGATTGGCTCCTTGGATAGCTTTCTCGGTATCTGCATATACTTGTTGGCCCAATAAATTGGTCATTTTTATATCAAGAATCTGGGCTGTTTCTGTCTGAAAATCAACTCTGATTTGATCGCTAAATGGATTTGGATTAATCGTAAATGCTGCTATATCAGTTGCCAAATCATTTAGGCTAGTTGCAAAAGTTCTAGTTCCATTAGAAAACCATACGCCTAATTGAGCACCTTCTGTCTGATTGACATATACGGCTGCATTGCCTGTAGAGGTGATTTTACTATCTGCCAACGGAATAGAGGCTATGACTTTTGCATCATTATTAGCGGTCGCATTAAAGATGATTTGCTCATCTGTTCTAGAGTAACTTGGGAAATTCAATTCTCCGTTCAATAAAATGGTATCTAATTTGGAGGTTAAAATATTAGCACCTAGCAAATAAAAATTATCGTCTGTTGGGTCGTCATTATTGAAGTTTTCAATATAGTCGAATGCAATCACATCTGGTGAATTTTTAGAAAAAGTAGGATTGCCCACACTATCATCCTCTGGTAGTCCAGAATACAATTTTCGAATATTGGTTTCCTCGTCTTGCTCCCAGAAGTTAATATCATTTTCCCACACCTTTATAAATCCAATATCCCAGTAAGAAAAATCAGATTCTCCAAAAGTGGAGTTAATGGAGTTAAAGGCATCATATAGGACGTTTTCACCAGAGAAGTCAAATTCTATAGCATCTGCAAATTCCACAGCTCCTGTCGTTATCCCTTGTGTGTAGGTGGGATTATACAGTTCATAGGCTTTGGAATCACTCAAAACTAAATCGATTACATAGATGATGTTATCCTTAAATGTCTCGTCTGTTTCCTCTGTCAAGGCAGCTAATCTTCTTCCATCTCTTGAGATTGCTACATTTCGCCATATCTGCTGTTCATCCAGTACTTCCTCTGTAAAAGTACCTGTTTCCCAGTCTATCGTAATTTGATTGATCGTATTATCACTACCCACATAGAGCATCACCGAACCATCGTCTGTGATACTCGGTCTACTCTTCACGCCTTTTTCACTTAGCGGAACAATGTCTCCACCTGCTACTTGTACATATAATTTGCTAGTAGCTTCATCTGTGAAAACCACGTAGTCTGTTCCTACATTTGCTTCCACTTCTTCAGGTTCACTTTCTTGTGTAGGTGGAGCGGACATCGTATTTAAAATGTCTCCAACAGCAGGCGAGTTAATACCCACCCCTCTAAAAGCCTGATCTGCAGCAGAGACCGCTGCACTTTGCGCACCGTATAAATCTCTAGCCGAAAGGATAACCGCTGCCCGTAAATCTCTAAATTGTGATCGAGCCGTCAAATAATCTGTCAATGCTTTGTAAAATACTTTTTCTGTTATAAGCGCATTGGCATTTACATCATCTCCTAATAAGGAAGAGGTGGTGTATAAATAAAACGCATGATTGGTAATACCACTATTGATATGAACACCTCCGTTATCTTCACTACCTCTAAATTGTTCCGAAGTATTCTTTGGTTGCCATCCTGCCGTATTTAAACTACTACCACCATTATTAGGATCCGCTAGATTTCTTAAGGCGCCGCCTCTAAATACATTGGTATTGACGACCTCTTCCCCTATCGCCCAATTATCTCTAGTAATCATGATCGCAAAAATATCTGCAAAGGATTCGTTCATCGCACCAGATTCTCCTTGGTACTCTAGATTGGCAGTTGTCTGAACTACTCCATGTGCTATTTCATGGCCTGCTACATCTAAAGACCTAGCTAACTCCTTGAAAGTATTTCCTCCATTACCATAGTAAATATATTGTCCATCCCAAAAAGCGTTTTCCATACTACTGCCATCGTCTTCTGATACATTTACAAAAGAAACTACATTACTTCCTCTATCATTAATAGAATTTCTACCATGTGTATTTAAAAAGTAATCGTAGGTGATGCCTGCATTGTAATGAGCAGATACTCCCAAGGCACCTAATGCAGAGTTCCAATTATTGCCAGTTGTCGTAATGTCTTGATAGGAAAAATTTCTAGTGGCAGGGGAGGTATTATTAGCCGATAAGGTGAAAATAGCTCCTTCAGCATGATTGGGTAAATCATCGCTACGTGGGTCGAACATTGGTTTTGTCGCATCTATTAAGTAATACGTCCCATTATCATTATAGGTGGTAATATTTCTCGCAGCACCATTTAAATCTGTTGCCTGTGTACTTTCAGGACCACCAAAAGGAACAATTTCTGCTGGCTTCGCTATTGTTTCCTCGCTAGGATGCGCTCCTTCCACGCCGTGATGTAACTGGCAAAGTGTTTTATATTTTTCTAAAATCTCTCCTGTTTTAGCATCAATAAAATATTTCCAATGACTAACTTTATTGGGATGAATATTCAAGGCCCAAGCTAATCGCTCTTTTTCAATATCTTGCTCGATATGATAAATAACCAATTCTGCATGATCTTCTTTTTTCTGTATAAAAGCATTTGGACTATCATATTCCTTTACTATATTATCAAATTGTGCAACATGGTTTATCGCCAATGCGATAGCATCAGTCGCATCAATGGATGGCTGCACATCTTTAATGCTTGGGCTAGGAAAATTTCGCCCACTAAATAATTCTATTGCGCCTGATCTATCGGTATGTAAAATAGCCTCCCCACCGTAAACTTTTAATCCCTTATAGAATTGTTGCAATTTTATATGCTCTTTTCCAGCTACTCCTTTGCGTTGATTGATTACTTGAAATTCTTCAGCTGGTGCTTCAATCTGGATTGGCGATTTTATAGCTTCTAGGTAATGGAAAACTTTTTGTTCCCTTGATCTAGCACTAGATTGATTCGGTAATGCACCTTGAATAATCGTAGGCATTCCATCCTTCGCTACGGTATTGACCTGTGGGCCAGACTTAAGTTGCTTTAGCAAAGGTCGATTAGCGAGTGGGATGCCTGCAGCTTGTCTATTGGTATTATAGGCACTACTGGTAGCTATTTTTGCCCTTTTTAAATTAGATAAATCAACTGTTGATTTACCAGTTGTCTTGGGCGTTTCTGTTTGCGCCATCAGCGCAAAACAAGAAAATGTAAATACAATGGTGTATAAAAAACGCATATTTATTATTTTAGAAGTAAGCGGATTACAATTTTTCTGTATAGCGAGTAGGGCGAACGAAAAGTATTTTTTATAATATACTATCAAAAAGGCTTTGCCTTTATAAATTATTGCCCTCTTGTATCTTCCCTTTATTACATATTGCGATTTTGACTTTTCGTTCGCTCTAGTCTAGTGAAAATTGAGTTTTCATTGTCAACGTTTTGTGCATATTCTCAATTTTCAATTTTCAATTAATTTTACTGCTTATGTTGCTTCAATTTTAATTTCTTCTTATCCACCAAAATCTTCTTTTTGGCAGGAGCCTTTTTAACCACTTTTTTATGCAGCGCACCAACTGGCTGAATTGTATTACTAGATTCCTTTTTATCAAAATCATATGCAATAGGCTCTTCTCCAACCAACTCTAATAGCATATTATTGAATACAATCAAATCACTAGGTAAGCCAGGTTGATGTGGATTCCATGTGACTCGATGCAATTGGTCGCCCACCTTATGTTCAATAAAAGAATAAGTATTGCCGGGGCTATTCATTTCTATTTGCCCAAAGCCGATGGCTTGACACTGCTCAAAACAGTCCTCAATACCAGTCGTACTCGCTCTGATTTTAGAAATGTCAAAATTTTGCTTTTTGAAGGATTTACCAGAATTGGTAATACAATAACTAGTGACCGCACCCGTAAAACCACCCCCATAGCCAAAACGTATCTGTTCATGCGATAATGTGTTAGAAGTAGATTTTGTACTAGAACAGCTAGCTATTATGCAGACAATCAATGCTAAACAAATTATATTTCTCATAATTAATGTTCGTCAAAGCAATGTTAAAGTGTTTTAAATGCTTAAGAATCCCCTGCAAAATACAACTTTGGCACAAACTTAGATATATAGAAAATGTTAAAATGTTATTAAGGAAACCCTTAAAAATATTTTATCTAAGCAATCTCAATTAATTCGGCTCCTCACACACTACTGTTTTATAAGCTAGCCGAAGCTTAAAAGGTAAGAAAGTAAACAGTATCTCTAAGCTACAAACCCCGATCTTCTCCAGACAGAAGATTTCCATCTATCTATGTATGTCATTAACAGACTTTCCCATGGGAAGGGCTGCTATATTTATATGGTTTTGAACATGTCCATTTGCGAAAATGGTAAATACGTTACTTTAACTTACACCCTCTTATGATGAGAAAACTTACA
>CAKZUM010000044.1 GCA_937921525.1 uncultured Saprospiraceae bacterium | reverse complement strand
CGAATCTTTCCCTTTTGTTCATGTTGAAAAGCCTCGTCGATGCTAGGCATCGCCTACGCCCGCCCGACCGAAGTCATTCGGGCTGGTTTTTCGCCTTGCATAAAGAAAAAATAACGGCGCATAAAAACGACATTTATTAATAAACCATTCCTAAAAGATCTTGGAAGTAGATTACTGACAAGTTTATCCAGATGGTTGACAGTTGTTTTTTTAAAATTTCAAATTCAATCTCAACTTCAACCTCAAAACGAGATGTTGACAGCCTATTTTAAGGTCAACGTCATTATTTGAAGTTGAGTTTGAAGTTAAACATGTCAACTACTTTTAGTCTTTGGATAAACTTGTCGCTTATTGTGTTTTAAATGTAGGTCTATTGTAAGTCTGGAAGATTTTAATCCACAAAAGAAATAAAATATTTATAAAAATTAAGATAATTTTTAATTTATTTATCTCCAACAATAAGAAATAAATTAGCGACTAGAAAAGTGTAATTTTAAAAAGGTAGGTAAAGAGATATGAAATGATGCGAACAATAGACTTTACTCGGTAAATCGTAAACGAAATAGCTTTTGCCAAGGGACAAAAAAAGCAATACCTTTCGGAAGAAGGTACACGAATAACAGCGCATAAAAACGCATAAAAACCCAACTTATTAATTCATCATTCCTTAAACAGCATACTGCAAAGACTTAATCGTGTCCACAAACACCCGTACATTATCCAACGGCGTATCAGGATAGACTCCATGTCCTAGGTTCGCAATATGATTGCCTCCAAAATCTTGTACCATCTTGATCGCTGCTGATTCTACTTCTTTGGCAGAACCATATAGTTGGCAAGGGTCTAAATTTCCTTGAAGTATTTTGGTTAAATGCTGTCGTGCATGATCGGGAGAAGTACCCCAGTCTAAACCAATGACATTGCAATCTATTGATTCCAATTCTGGTAAGGCAAACCAAGCACCCTTCGCAAATACGGTGACAGGAACTTTGTTGATAGATGAAGCTATCTGCTTAATATAAGGCAAGGCAAAAGTACTAAATAATGTAGGTGTAAGAATACCTGCCCAAGAGTCAAATATTTGTACTAGACTCACCCCACTAGCTACTTTTTGCTGTAGATAAGCAATCGTAGTATCTGTTATTTTTTGTAGTAATTGGTGAGACAGTTCTGGATGTTTATACAAAAAGCGTTTGGCCTTAGAAAATGTTTTACTGCCCGACCCTTCTATCATGTAGGCAAAGATCGTCCACGGTGCGCCAGCAAAGCCTATTAGCGGCACTCTTCCATCTAACTCCTTGACGGTAATTTGAATGGCATCATAAACGTATTTCAATTCTGCTGCTGCATCCACACCACTTATTAAGGCTTGTACATCTTTATCGCTTTCAATCGTCTTAGGAAAGAGGGGTCCTCGTTTTTCCACCATCTCATAAGTCAATCCCATTGCTTCAGGTATCACTAGAATATCTGAGAAAATGATTGCTGCATCTACCCCTAACTCATCCACTGGTTGGATAGTTACTTCAGCTGCTAGGGGAGGCGTCTCGACCAATTCCTTGAACCCACTCAAACTACCACGTAAAGCACGATATTGTGGCAGTATTCTTCCAGCTTGTCGCATTAACCAAACGGGTGGTCTTTCTACATCTTCTCCTAAAGCGGTTCTAATTAATAGGTCGTTTTTCAATTTCATGTTGCAATAATAAATAACAAGGTGGTTTTTTGTATTCTTTAGAATGTCATTTTTTTGACAGGATTTATACCTAATTCTTGGTAGATACTACCTTTATCCATTTCTAATACCCCACCTATCTCTAAATCGCCCAAAGATAGGGCTTCTATTTGTGTCCGAATTAAACGTAGTACCGGAAAACCTACCGCTGCACACATTCTGCGAACTTGCCTGTTTTTTCCTTCTGTCAGGCTTAATTCGATCCAAGCAGTCGGGATGTTCTTACGTTCCCTTATGGGCGGGACTCTTGCTGGGAATGGAGGTGACTCTGCCAGTAAACTAGCTTTCGCTCGTCTGCTAGTATAATTCTTTTTCTTAATACGAAAAGACACTCCATCCCTCAATTGTTGAATAGCTGCTGGCGTTGGGATATTTTCTACTTGCACCAAGTAAGTGCGTTGATGCTTGAAGCTGGGATCTAAGACCCTATGCTTTAAATGATTATCATTCGTCAATATTAAAAGTCCTTCACTATCTCGATCTAATCTTCCTACTGGATAGACATCTGGCGGAAAATCATAGCAATCTTTGAGGGTTTGATGACTTGGAATTTCTTTAGTAAATTGACTTAATACATCAAAAGGTTTATATAGGAGATAGTACTTTAAGTCCATCTTTGTTAAATTTTAATTTCCAAATCTCAAATTTTCAATTTTCAATTTTCAATTCTCAATTCTCAATTCTCAATTCTCACTTAATCATTTGCGACCAAAAAATTACGAAAAGGAACCACATATAATTGCTCCGAATCATCTAAATAATCCATATACGCATCATAAATATCCGATTCTATTTTCAATAAATCTAATGCCTGCTTCTCTTCCTCTACTTTATGGTACAAGAGTAACAAGGGCGTCACCCCTTCTTCCTGAGTCATTTTAGAAAGAATTTTAAAAGCCTCTTCTTGTTGTACTCGCAATTGTGCCTGTGTCAATTCGTAATGATCTAGTAGACGTTCTAGCTTAATCTTTCGTCTATTTGCTTTATCTCTTTGGAGGATATGATCTACTCTAGTTTCCTCTGACAACAAAAGTTGCTCTAATTCCAACTCCTGCATTTTTAAATTTCGCTTAGAAGAAATTGGGATATTGATACTTGCCCCAATAGATACCCGTTCTTGCAAACCATCCGTATGAGGGCCATCATATTGAACTTGAAAAAAATCAAGAAGTCGTTGTTGTTCTGCTATTTCCAGTTCCATTTCCGCATCAAGAACAGCTTGTTTAATCAATTCTTGTTGATTAGAAATTGATGATTGATCAGAAAGATTTATTTCGGCTAAGTTCGATCTAATGTCTTCGATAGAAAGCAGATCCAGATCATTAACCGCTGTATCTGTCAGGTAGTCTGCAATGCTTTTTTTACTGGATTGAATATCAATAGTAGCGGAAGTAATCGATCGTTTTACAGCTAGAAAGTCTTTAACATTCAATTTCTGGTACTGACTCAACTTTAGTAAAACCTTTTCAATATCTCCGTAAATCACCAATAGATTTTCTTGAATCGCTATCTTCTTTTTCAGTCGTACTAATTCCAACCAATCCTTGTATGCTAGCACTAAAAGAGAATTTCCTAAGGCTGCTTTTTTTACTAAAAATTCTTTTTCTAGTAGGTTAGACAAATTTGTCTGGGCATCTCTAATCTTTTTTGTAGAAGGTTTAAACCTCAAGGTATAGCGTTGTTGATTTATATCAAAATCCCTAGTCCGAGTTCTAAACTCTAATTCATCCAACCAAGCTGCTTTAAAATTATCCGTTAGTGGAGTCCCATTATTATCAGAATTGACCACCGAAATATATTGTTGAATAAATTCTGTAGAGTTGATGGTTGATTGAGCAGTTAAAGGATAAATGAAACCATGAATTACCAGAATAACCAGCAGATACTTATGAATATTCCTCATTTTACGACCCCTTTTTCTAAGTCCACCAATGACTTACTGGTTCTTGAAGCAGATGTGTTGACTTTTAAATCATTCATAAACTCCAAGATCACTTTTTCTTTTTGTAAGAATTGATTATCAGGCGGGATAGCGACTAAGACTTCTCTGCCATAAGTTTTCATACCTGCTACTTTACGAAGTCGCTCAGGAATTTCTACAATTCTCGAACCAAGTCCTATTACTTCCCCTTTACAATTCATTTCGGGATTTTTAGTAGATCGAATTAGAAAAGTATCTTGTAGGCTGACATGTAAGAGTAAATCCTCCTGAACAAAACCTTTAACTAACGTTGGGTTCGGTTCATAAAAGGTAACTAAAGTTTTATAAGAAGGGATGTGTTCAGCTTCCTTACAATGGATGTTCCCGATGACACCATCAGTAGGTGCAGTAATTTGGCTAAACTGTTTTTTGGTAGCTTCCGAAAATTGTTGCTCGGCTTGCAAGCGTTCTACGGCAATAGCATAAGGATTTTTTCCAACAGAAAGTTCGACTTCTATAGCTTTAACTTGATTTGCATAGCTAGATTCCACTAAAGTCAATTCTCGTTCTAATGCTTCAATTTTACTGGAGAGCGGAGCGTACTTTTTTTCAGAGGTCTGTACCGTTTTTAAATCTTTATATAAGGATTGATCGAAAGCAATTTGTTCTTTCAATTTTTGTATGTCGGTAGTAATTTTATCTACCTCCAATTTCTTTTTAAGTCCTAATTGTTTCAGATCATTTTCCATTTCTGTTTTCCAAATCGTTTCTTTGGCTCTTAAATCCGCTATTTTATAAGACTCATCCGCCATCACCTCTTTAGCCTTGATTCGATATAAATCTATCAATGGAGTTCCTTGCTTGACGAATTCCCCTGGCCTCACTTTTATGCCCCCTACTACGACTGGATAATTGAAATTGATTTCTGTCTCTTTATTTTCAGCAAATCCATAAAAAGAAGCAATCTCTCCACCATGCTGACTATCAATATTCCAGAGGAGTAATCCTATTCCTATAATAGCTATGTAGTAAATGTTTATATGCTTCATGTTTTTGTTTTTGTTTATCTCCGAATTACTACTTACAACTTCATCGCCTTCTTCTCAAATCGCAAGCGAATATCGCCAATAGTCTCTAGTGTATTTATCTCTTTAACAAAGTCGTCAATGGTTTTATTTCTTTTCAAACGAATTAGGTAACTCAATTCTTTTAGATGTTCTTTGGACTCCTCTTCAATCAGATTTCCTGCGGGATCAAATACTGGGTCTTTTTTCTTAGTGTTCATAAAGCGAATTTGCTCTAATTCATAATGATGACAATGCCGATCCAATATTTTATTGAATTCTCTTTCTTCATCGCCTTCCTTTGGTAATTCTATTTTTAAAGCCCCAATCAGTTCTTTAGTATTAGAAAGTGGCGAGAAACGTAAAATAATAGCCCCTAAACAAAAAAAGACAGTACCAATAAAGGCAATTGTAAAACCATACACACCTGTCGCAATACCCACCGCTAAAGAAGCAAACATAAAAGTCATGTTCCGAGGATCATCCAATACGGTTCTAAATCGAATAATGGATAAAGCCCCTAACATACCCAAACCTCTGGCTAAGGAATCGCCTATAGCCTGCATCACTGTAGCGGCCACCATAGATACCAATGCTAATGCCTGCATAAAATGAGCTGGTCTATGGATACTTTTAGTAGTAAAGTCATAAGTGATCACTAATAAAGAGGATAAACAAAAAGAGAATAAAACAGTGATCAATATGCTTAATGCTGTAGGATTATCCGTATTATTATGCGTAAGTAGAAATTCAAACATACAAAGCTGGTTACTTCTTAATTATATAAAAAAATTACAGTTTGGATATAGAAAAAATTAGACCATTAATCGGATAAGTATTCCGTAAAAAAAGGCACTTGTAATCCTAGGGACTAGGAAAAAAATAACCTACCCATTCTGACTTGTTCTTTCCTGCCTGCGTGCCTTGGCAGGCAGGTTCTGTCTAAGAAACTCAAAAAATAGAACCGTAGCCCAGCTATGCTTCGATTTTTTGAATTGCTTACACAAAAAAATACCTACGCCATAACGGGTACTTTATTTATTGCCTACTCCCCTAACATCCCTAATTTTGACAAGTTTATCTACACCACAAAAGTAGTTGACAATTTTACCACATAGATACATAGGTCACATAGTATGACGTATGCTATGTGACCTATGTATCTATGTGGTAAAAACACCCCTAGCTATGTCATTTTTAATTTTATCAAA
>CAKZUM010000043.1 GCA_937921525.1 uncultured Saprospiraceae bacterium | reverse complement strand
AAAATATTTGGCTTATTTAAAAGATTGCATTCTAGTGGAGAGTATAAAGGGACGGGTATTGGATTGGCTATTGTTAAGAAAATAATTGAACAACATAGGGGAACAATTACTTTAGTATCGGAAAAAGATAAAGGTACAACCTTTCAATTTACTATTGCCAAAGATTTAGCTACTGTAGAGCATACTCCAAAAGTAAGCTATGATAAAATGGAGATAGGTGCTTCTGTTACAGCTAGATAATAGCTGATGGACTACTAATAACCACACTACTGGACATTGTTTAGAACAGAGAGCAGACCAGCCCGACTGCCGTCAGGCGGGCGGGGAAGAGAGAGTAGAGACGTATTTCGATCAGAGAACGACGAAATTTCGTCATTTTTTAAACGAAATCTGTCTCTACTCTCTGCTCTCTATTCTCTGCTCTTTAAAATGTCCAGTAGTGTAACCAATAACTTATACTCCACTCAAAGTTCGAGAAATATCTGTTTTACGAGCCTGTAAAGCCGGAATAATAGCTGCCAAGAATCCAATGCCCAAAGCACCTGCAAGTAGATACCATTCTTCTTTTAAAAACGCCCAACCAGAAAAAGAATAGCGATAAGCATCTTCCAAATAATTAGATAAAATACTCATCCCAACATGACTTAAAAGAATGCCGATTATAAATCCAAGGACGGCTAGAATCAAACCTTCTAAAATGATTAAAAAGAATAATTTGGAAGGCGAGGATCCCATCACTCGCATGAGTGCCAATTCGTATTTTCGATCTTTTAAAGAGGAGAATAAAGAAATAAAAATACTTAGGCCTGATACAAATACAATCACATAGGCTAGTGTACGTAGTGCATCTGTACCTGTTCCCATCATGGAGTGTAAACGATTAATTTCTATGGCTGGTGTCGCTGCCTGCATCTCCGTATTTTCATTGATTTGGCGTTGCATATTGAGCGTACGATAATTCCTTGCTTTGAATTGAACCAGTAGGGTGGTGATACTTTCTTCGGTATCTAGCAGTGCTTGTCTTTGGATAGCACCAGCTGCTGCTAATTCTTCGGACGTAATATCTTGAGCAGGGTGGTCGTGATTATGATTATGTTCTTTATGTGCATCTCCTTCAGATGTAGTATGGTCATGGGAATCATGGTCGTCATGATCGTGTGCTTCTCCCTCGGCATGTTCATGTCCCTCTTCTCCTTCATGGTCGTGGGAGGCATGCACTTCCCAAACACTTTGTGTATTGGTTAAAATCAATTGATCCAATACAGAACCGGTTGGTTTAAATATACCTACTACTTTAAATTTTGGCGCATCATCATGGACTAGATTTTCATCAATCACTAAGCCATGAGAACCATAGAAAGTATCGCCTATATGCAGGTGCAATTTATCTGCAACGGTGGCCCCAATATTCACTTCTAAATTCTCTTTCCACAAATTGCCTTGTGCCATTTTCCCATTATACAAATCGACTAATTCATAGGTCGTTCCCACAATTCGATAGCCTTGATGGCTATCTCCCATAGATAGTGGAATAGCTCTTTTAATCAAGGGATGTTTCGGATTCATTAAGGCCTTTGCGGATTGAATAGGTACATTCCCCGTTGGTGCATCAATATGATACATACCCGCAAGAATCAATTGCAATGGACTCCCTTTAGCTCCCACGACTAAATCAATACCTGCTAAATTTTTATCAAACTGCTCTTGCATCTGTTTATTCAGAATCAATAATAGCGAAATTAAGCCTACGCCCAAAGCAAATAATACTAGGCTCAATAACATGGATAAGGGCTTATTGATTAAATTCTTCCAACTTAGTTGTAGTAAATTCATTACTGTTTTTTTTAGAGCAGAGAATAGAGAATAGAGAGCAGAGAACAGAGATAGATTTCGTTTAAAAAACAACTAAATTTCGTTGTATGAAAACGAAATCTGTCTCTACTCTCTATTCTCTGCTCTCTGTTCTAAAGTACTATTTGCTTTTCAAATCGTTCTTTCAATCGTCCATCATGCGTCACGACTAAAAGAGTCGCACCAACAGCAGCAGCTTGTTCTTCCAATAACCGAATCACTTCTTCGCAGTTGGTGTCATCCAATGCAGAGGTTGGTTCATCCGCTAAGATGATGGTCGGTTGATTCACTAAGGCTCTAGCAATCGCTACTCTTTGTTGTTCTCCTTGACTTAAGTCTGTGGTCTTAGCGTTTAGTTTATGACCTACATTTAAGCGATTCAATAGTTCTTTTATTCTATCGGTATCAACAGGAGATCCTCCTAACTGTTGAGCTAGTTTTAAATTTTCTGCTACCGTCAATGCTCTAACGAAATGTGCTTTTTGGAATATGATCCCAATATGCTTTCCTCTAAATTTATCTAATTGAGCAGTAGATAATTTTTCTAATGCAGTATCGCCTACTTTCACACTACCCGCTGTAGGAGAAAGTAAACCACCTAATAAATGTAATAAGGTAGTTTTGCCACTACCAGATTGCCCTAATAACAACCAATGCTCTCCCTTCTGACAATCAATATTTGGAAAGCTAAGGGTGGTAGCACCTGTATAGGAAAAACGTAAGTCTTCAGTTTGCAGCATATTCTTCTTTTATATAGATTGCTAAAGGTAAGCGTTCTATTTGAAAATAGCGGGAGGAAGGAAATATTTTCTCTTAAGTAACGACAAAAAAATAACTGCCGCATCTGAAAGCACACGTTTACTAAACCTCAAAGGTTTAGTAAACGTAGATGAGCAACTTATTCTCTCAACTTGACTGACTACTAAGGTAGAAATAAAAAAAGGCTATCTTCAAAAGAAGATAGCCAAAAAACTTTCAGTCGGATTAGTATGAATAATTCTTGTATAAGATTACATACTACATATTGTGATAAACTTACAAGAGTGTCTTAATTTTCTATATTGCAAGTTACGTAAGATATAAAGTAGTATTGTGGTTTTTTCGATCAACGACCGTTTTTGATGGATAAACGAAAAGCACTAATTAATTGAGCTATAAGTCTTTATAAAACGATCCTATTTTGGTTAAATTTCAAACCTTCTAATTTTAACATTTGTAGCTATTTAAACATAGACTGGACCGTCAGGAATAAAAGCGGTAATCTCATAAAGCTGCCGTCGGATGGCTACCGTGGTATGCGCCATATTGTTTTACGTATTTAATTCGACAAAAAGATGAACTTTGGTATTTCCATTACTTAGAATACTTATAGATTAGAATTCTTATAGAGTCGATGGTTTAAGTTTGTAACCATACCCGTCAGGTTATCAGAAAAGGTTGTTGATTACCAGGTGATTATAGAGCGAAGGATGATGGCAGAAATTTTCAAAATGGCTGTCATCTTTCCTAGAAACCCAGATGACAGCCACTTTACAAGTTTCTGCCATCAATAGTCCGTCTCTTAACCTGACGGCTATGGTTTGTAACTTAAACCTCTTA
>CAKZUM010000042.1 GCA_937921525.1 uncultured Saprospiraceae bacterium | reverse complement strand
ACTTGCTCCACCAGTTACACTAGTTGCAAAGGCACCGTCTGCTTCTCCGAAGCAACTAATATTGGTTCCTGCTAAGTTAATGGTTATAGAGTCTGGTTCTTGCATAATGGTATCAATGAGTCCTCTACAATTTTCGGCATCCCTTATTTCTATAGTATAATTATCAGCGGATAAATCTTCTAAGGTAACGGTATTTCCATTTTCATTAAGATCCGTGATGACATTACTGCTGTTATAAATGACACTTAGTAGTGGAGTATTTCCATCATGGTTTAAAGCAATTTCTCCGTTGGTATCTCCATTACAATTAGGTTCTGTAATAGTGGTAGAAATAATATTGACTACTCTCTCAGATAATGTAATAGTAGAGTCTGTTGTGACACAATTGTTTTCATCTTGTACATTAATCGTATAATCTCCTATAGACAAATTATCCGCTTCATTATCAGTTCCAAATCCACCGCCTAAATTATACATATATTCTCCTGTACCGCCCGAGGCGTTTACGGTGATAACTCCATCTGTACCACCACCACATGCTGGTGCAGAAGTAGTAATATTGCTGATAATTATAGGTGTTGGAGATTCGACTGTAGCTGTTACGCTATTGGTACAAGTAGCCTCATTTGTTACGATGACAGTATAATCTCCAATACCCAAATTTTGTAAATCTTGAGTTGATTCGCCGTTGTCCCATTCTGTAGTTGATATGGCTGCTACTGATTGAATATCTAAAGTAACACCACCATCTGTAGTAGTAGAACAACTGGTACTATCTACCGCTGGCGTGATTGTTATGGCATTCACATCATCACAACAAGGCGCCATATCAAAAGCTGGATTATCAACTCCATTAATATTTTCAGTAAATACACAACCATTATCTAAGGTTACTGTCAAATTTACTTCTGGCGTTCCTAAACTGTTATAAGTCACATCGTGCGGGCCAGGTGTATCCGCAAAAGCCATATCTGACCCTTCTCCAAAAGTCCACGCCCAACTCGTAACTGCGCTTTGAGAAACGATAATAAAATCTTCTCCAGAAGGGAAAGAAACAACATCACCATAACAACCTCCTGATAGGATAAAAGGTTGGTCAATAGTCACAGAGCTGTTGATTGTTGTCATCGTATTTTTGACACAGCCTTCTGCATCTTTAATCTGAATGTCATAATCTCCGGCGGGTAGGCCAGATAACACACCAACGTCTCCGAAAGTATCTCCATTATCCAAACTATATTCATAACCTCCTGCGCCACCTGTTACCTCTATTTCTATAGAGCCTACAGGATCAGTCGGACAGTTTACTGATCGAGGGTCGATGGATGTAATAGTAATGGGCGGTGGGTTGGTAACAGAAAAATTAATCGTATCACTGCTACACCCGTTATCATCTGTTACAATCACGCTATATGCTCCCTCTCCTAAATTATTAATTGTTCGTTCTGTCGTACCATTACTCCAAGTATAGGTAAAGTTGTTAGAACCACCCGAAGCAGTAACAATTGTAGCTCCATTGGTATCTCCAAAACAACTTAATCTTACAGGTTCTACAATAGCTCTAATTTCCACAGGCTCACCTATAGAAAAGGCAGGTACCATCCCTTGACAACCATTAGCATCAGATACTTCAATTTCATAATCACCCGCTGCTAAGCTAGACAAAGCAGAAGCATCAACAAAATCATTTCCATCAAAGAAATTATAGGTAAATGGACCTTGTGCGCCTTGGTCATTAATTACTATTTCAACAGCCCCTGTACTGTCATTAAAGCAAGTAAGGTCCGTTGGATTGACAACCTCAATATCTTCCAGAGATAATTCCTCTATTTCTATTCCTTGTACAGGTTGTTCACATCCGTTGGCATCGGTAACGGTAACGGTATAGTCGCCTATACCTAAGCCCATCATTGTTCCAGTAGTATTCGTACCGATAGAGCCAGTAGGTTGGAAAAATTCAAAACTATAGGGGGCACTTCCTCCTGATGCGGTGATGGTAATGCTACCGTCTAATTCTCCACCACAAGTAGCTAGAGTAGTTGTATCTGTGGCTGTAATTGCCGAAGGGCTGTTGATTCTAGCAGTTACTAATTCGTCAATAATACAGTTTTTATTATCTTGAATGGTGATGGTATAATCTCCTTCGGATAGATTGTCTAATAAGAGTGTATCATTGTTAGACGGGAAAGCTTGGAAGGTAATGCCATCTTCGCTATAGGAATAAGGGGCTTCTCCACCTTCTACGATTACCTGTATAGTACCATCAATATTGGTATTGCAAGTAAGGTCAGTTGCAACGGTGGTAGCGATTAGAGAATCAGGATCACTGATTAAAACATCATCCATATATTCGCAGCCATTTAAATCTGTTACTGTAACTCCGTAAACACCAGGAGATAAATTCTCAATCATATCGGAGGTAGCCCCTGTACTCCACAGGTATTCATAAGTTGGTGTCCCTCCACTTGGTATAGCGAGAAGTGATCCAGTACTAGTACCATGACAATCGACAAAAGGATCACCCTCTAATAATGCTAAAACTGCATCTGGTTCTGTTATATTTATATCACCTACTGTTCCTGTACAGCCATTGGCATCTGTCACGGTCACTATATATGAGCCATCATTTTTACCAGGTATTTGAGAGAGTATTTCTTCTCCACCAGTCAGTCCACCTCCAAAGTCGTAGGTAAAAGGGGCGGTACCACCTAACATTTCTTCAATAACAATACTTCCGTCTTGAATGCCAAAGCAAGAGGCGTTTTGTGGGGAAGAGGCAACGAGTCCTAATTTCAAAGAATCAATAGTTTGACTTAATTTAACTTCACATCCATTATTATCTCTTACTGTTATTTCGTAAGTGCCAAAACCTAAATTATCTATAGAATCTTGCATTACAAAATCTTGATCAATGCCATAGTTATACATATAGGGTGCCTCCCCTCCAGATGCTCGTACAACTATTTTTCCCGCATTCGGATTACTACATTCTGTAACTGGAAAAGTGACTAAATTATCAATTTTCAAAATGTTATCTGTGGCTAAATTTACGGCAATAGAATCTTTACATCCAGCAGCGTTTTCTACATTAACTTGGTAAATACCAGCTTCAAGTTGGTTAAGCGATTCTCTACTTTCCATTGGATCATGTGACCAATCGACAGTATATTCAAGTGCAGAAGGGTTGGCAACAGAGACATCAATTATTCCAGTATTCTCACTAGGACAACTTGCTTTTATCACATTAGTAGTATCTACGTCAATACTATTGTCTGTTTCGCAACATGCCTCAATATCAAAGGTATATTCTGTTACCACTCTACATCCCAAATCTGTTTCAAGAATCAACTCAACCGTCTTAGAACCAGTAGTGGCATAATCAATAATGGGTACATAATTATCATTTACGGTAGTATCCGTTATACTTGCCCCTTCTCCGAAATTCCATTCATACTGAGTAATATTAGCCCCTCCAATATTTTGAATCACTAAAGATTTTGGAGAACCAAAGCAATCGCCACCTGTGTGT
>CAKZUM010000041.1 GCA_937921525.1 uncultured Saprospiraceae bacterium | reverse complement strand
GGTTACTTTATACATGAATCCTAAGAGGCAACAACCTTATTACGACTATATTTTATCTCTAAATCCTAAGCGCATTATTTTTAATCCTGGAACGGAGAATCCAGAATTGGTAGCTTTGGCGCAGGCTAAAGGGATTGAGGCGGAGATTGCTTGTACCTTGGTGATGTTGGCTACGGATGTTTATTAAATACGATAAGCTGTATGATGTCTAAGTGCGCATAATTCAACGCGGAGCTACTTCGTAGCCACACGGATATTTTTGGATTTTTGTTGGTCGTGAGTGATGTTGACATTCACCATACAGATATGTCACGCTCTCAACCTACTGAACACGTCCAATACAGGCGACCTATAAAATCCGTGTCATCCGCGTTGAATTACACGTATTTAGCCATCTAATCCTTAAGTTGATGACCTTCCACTGCAAGTGATCGGATCAATTGGCTTGGACTAGCCCCTGAATTGTTTTACACTCTAATCACTTAAAGCATCTGGTTTAGAAACGAATTGTCCAAAGTGCCAAAGTACACCAGATGGATCATGTACGAAACACTCTCGACCCCAATCCCAATCTTTGATAGGGGAGAGTCTTGCCCCTTTAAATTTCTTGGGTAGTTCCTTAGATACTAAATCTTGATAGCATTGATCGACATTTTCTACTTCTATAAATACCATAGAATTATTGATCCAGTCTTTTACATAATAATCTTGTAAATAAAAACTAAGCTGTTCATTCACCTTAAACAGACTCATCTTTGCAGAAATAATAACTTCCTCAAAATCTAGGGCTTTATAAAAGGCTCTGGATAATTCATAATCTTTTGCACCGATAAAAGGCCTAATGTTTTTTGCTTGATAGTTCATACTATATTTTTAAACAACTTCATTTTCTAAAACTAAAATAATGCAGATACGAAAAAATAAATTTAAACAACAATTAGCAAAAGGACAAGCAAGTTATGGTATTTGGAACGGAATCGTAGATAGCTATGCGGCAGAAATTTGTGCAGGGGCAGGCTTTGATTGGGTCTTAATAGATGGCGAACATGCCCCTTTTGATTTGAGGACGATTGTACACAATATGCAAGCCATACAGTCCTATGAAGTACCAGCTATTGTAAGAATTCCGTCAGCTGATCCTGTTTTAATAAAGCAATTATTGGATGCAGGTGCGCAGTCTATTTTAGTACCAATGATCGAATCAGGAGATCAAGCAGAACTCATTGCCAAGGCGATGGTCTATCCTCCTGAAGGAATCAGAGGCGTAGGGACGGCACTCGCTAGGGCTGCTCAATGGAATCGAGTAAATGATTATTTCAAATTGGCCAATCAAGAAATGTGTTGTATTGGTCAATTAGAATCCATCAAAGGGGTAGAAGCTTTGGATGACATTTTACAAGTACAAGGTCTAGAGGTAGTCTTTTTAGGACCAGCAGATTTGGGTGCCACTATGGGCTATCTTGGACAACCTGGACATCCAGAGGTGGTGGCACTCGTGAAGGAATGTATCCGAAAAATTGTAAAATCAGGAAAAGTTGCTGGCTTTTTGACGGGTTCTAAAGAGTTGATTCAAGCGTATAAGGAGGAAGGGGCGCTGATGATCGGAGTAGGTTTGGATACTTTGATTTTAGCTAAAGGAACTAGAGCTTTAGCAGAGCATTATAAACCGAGATTGAAAAATAAAAAATCTAATACCAAGTATTAGGAATATATGCACTTAGGTACATCATAGGCATCCTTGTCCTTTTTTATATACTCACTCGCTTAATGATAGCCGTTTCCATTAGTCGAATTTTCATCCGAACTTATCGAAGGAAACGATATATATCCTTAGTTATTTGTATTATTGCTATATGAAAAAGAACGAAAGATCTTATGTAACAGAATAGACTTACGTTTTTTCCATTAATAGGAATAATCATTAAATAACAAAATTCAGACAATGGGTAACTATGTGGACAATCATTTAATTAGGGATGAAATGGTCATGCATGAAACTAAATTTCATTGGATAATTTATTGTTCCTTATCTGCACTTTTTTCTCTTTTTCTAATTCCAATTATCAAGCAATGGACTTCAGAATTTGCGATTACTAATAAAAGGGTAATTGTTAAAACGGGGTTGGTTGCCAGAGAAACCTTGGAAATGAATCTACAAAAAATTGAAAGTGTCAATGTCGATCAAAGTGTGCTGGGTAGAATATTAGGTTATGGTGATTTGGTCATTGTGGGAACTGGTGGTACAAAAGAAACCTTTAAGGACATTCGCAAACCTATTACTTTTAGGAAGCGATTTCAGGAGTTGAGCCTTTGAGTCTTATGTTTTGTAGATTATAGAATTCTTGTGACTCAACCCTTCTATCTAGATTTTATATTTTCGTGAAATGGCAGAACTATTAAAAAACTTTAGCTACCAAGCTCCTGGGGATTTTCTAAAAATTACGACTATTGATATGCACACAGGTGGAGAGCCTTTGCGCATTCCAATCGCTGGATTGCCAGAAATTAATGGAAATTCTGTTTTGGAAAAACGTCAATTTTTTAAAGCCAACTATGACCATCTTCGTACAGGACTGATGTTTGAACCACGTGGCCATGCAGATATGTATGGCGCAATAATCTCGGATGCTAGTACTACCGAAGCAGATTTTGATGTATTTTTTATCCATAATGAGGGGTATTCTACGATGTGTGGACATGCCGTTTTAGCTTTAACGAAATTTGTTTTTGAAACGAATTTATTGCCCAATAAAAATGACAATAAATTGGTCATTAATGTACCTGCTGGAACTGTTTATGCAGAAGCAAAAATCGAAGCAGGAAAAGTAGTAGAAAGTACTTTTGTCAATGTACCTTCTTATTTACATTGCAGAAATCAAAAAGTACAGGTTGAAGGGATTGGGGAGGTGCAATATGATATTGCATTTGGAGGTGCGTATTATGCTTTTGTGGAGGCAGCATCGGTCGGTTTGAAAATGACACCAGACTATTATAATCAATTGATTGATTATGGTAAAAGAATCAAATATGCTGTTATGGATAGTTTTGAAATCAGACATCCAGTAGAGCCAGACTTAAGCTTTTTATACGGAGTCATTTTTACTGGCCCACCTGAAAATCCCAAACACCACTCTCGTAATGTATGCATATTTGCAGAAGGAGAAGTAGATCGTTCCGCTACAGGATCGGGTGTAAGTGCTAGAGCGGGATTGCATTTTTCTAAAGGAACCTTACCATTAAAACAAGCCATTACGATTGAAAGTATTTTAGGAAGTACAATGACTGTAGAAGCCATCGAAAAAGTAAACTTTCATGGATATGAAGCGGTACTTCCTAAAGTTACTGGAAGTGCCAGTTTTGTTGGAAAAAATGAATTTTGGTTTGATCCTATTGATCCTTATAAGGATGGATTTATATTTAGGTGATTTAATAATGTTTATTCCACTTTTTTTTGCAAAGCGAATAGGGCGAACGAAAAGTCGTTTTTATAATATGTATTAGTGGAAGAAAGTTACAAACTTTCAAAATATTAGGTTGAAGTTACAAACTTCAACCATCGACCCAAACATTTTCCAATGAATTACATGTTACGATTTTGACTTTTCGTTTGCCCTAGCACAGC
>CAKZUM010000040.1 GCA_937921525.1 uncultured Saprospiraceae bacterium | reverse complement strand
CTGTTGCCCCTATTACCATTACCGCACAAAATGCAGGAGGCGTATTGATGACGGGCAACTCCCGAGTTTACATGGAAGGAGCATATTTAACTGTTTCTGGATTAATTTTCCAAGACCCTGAAAACCTTGTACTTGATGGTTCTTCGAGAATAGAACCTGTCATTGAATTAAAACGATGTGATCATTGTAAAATCATCAATAACAAAATTGATGGATATAATGGTACGGAAGCTCAAAAAGAATTAATATTCAAATGGATTCTTGCAGACGGTCAACATAATGAAATCGCCTACAATTCCTTTATAGGAAAGTATGGTATAGGTAGTATTATCAATGATAATAGAAATTCGAGTGAGCCAGATTATTTAAGCATTCATCACAACTACTTTGCAGATAGAACCCCTATAAATGGGGTGAATGATGATAACAATCAAGATGCTATTAGAATAGGAAATAGCGGCACTTCCCTTGATGATTCTTTTACAGAAGTATATGACAATTATTTTTCCAATTTTTTTGGAGAAGTAGAGGTTATTTCCAACAAATCTGGACAAAACAAATACTATAATAATACTTTTAGAAATTATGCAGGTACCTTGACCCTTCGACATGGGGATAATTGTGAAGTATTTGGCAATTACTTTTTTGCGGAGAATAATACTTTTAGTGGCGGCGTTCGGGTGATTGGAGAAGGACATAAAATTTATAATAATTATATTGAAGGCGTAAATTCTAGAAAAGAAGGGGGAGCACTTTCTAATGCAACAGGCGGCATCAACGTATCTAACGGTCGACCGAATACGGCATTAAATGGTTACTACCAAGTTAGAAATACCCAAGTCATCAATAATACTTTTGTCAACTGTGATTATGCTATGAGAGTTGGTACGACTGTAAGTAGTGATCTGAGTATCGCTCCAGAAAATCTAATCGTGGCGAATAACATCATGTACAATTCAAGTGCACAGGCCTACGAAATTAAAACTGCCCCTACTGGAACTTCCCTCTCAGAAGGAAATTTTACTAGTTTGATAGATAGCGATCTAGTGGACGATGGAAAATTCCATAGATTAACAAATGGCAGTTCTCCTATTGATGCAGGTATTGGTAGCTATTCTTTTTTAGTACAAGATATTTTAGGCGGTAGCCGAGATGAAAATTTTGATGCAGGAGCAGAAGAATTTGGTGCAAATGGAAGCAATTTACCCTACACAGATTTAGACGTCGGTATAACGATAGGTTTTGGTGCTTTATCTAATCCAATATTAAACATAAATCCCTCTACGATCACTTTTGATATTAATGGTGGAACTATGACTTTTGATATTGTGACTAATGTTGATTGGACTATTACGAATGATTTACCTTGGTTAAATTTAGATGCATTAGAAGGGTCAGGAAGTACAATAATTACAGCTACTTCTACTGAAAATACAACTGGCACAGAAAGGGCTGGAACGATTACTATCAATGAAATAGTCGGGGGAAATAATTTATCTAATGAACTCACTATTGTTCAATTAAATACATTTTTACCTGCCCCCATCCCAGTTATCGCTACAACAAGTCTTGGAATGCAGATCAAAGAGGACATTGCTGAGGAAAATGCTTATGACAATAACACTTCGACTTATTGGACAGGAAACCCTGATACAGACCCCGAAGTTTCCATAACCTTTGATTTAGGCTGTCGCCATGAATTAACTCAAATTGGTATTAATTTTTGGAAAGCCGATGAGAGAACCACTACCTTTTCTATTGCGGTAGCTAGGGATAGCGTCGGCCCTTTCACCACAATTATTGAGGAAGAAACTTCTAAGGAGGGAAGCGTAGATATGGAACAGCTATTTAGTTTAGATAATAGTGTTAGTCGCTATGTGAAATTTATAGGTATAGGAAATAGTTCTTCTACTAATTGGACCAGTATCGCAAATGTCAATATATATGGTGATGTAAATTGTGCAAATACTACAAGTGTTAATACTCCACTAATAGAACAGGGGGTTTCACTATTCCCCGTACCAGTAACAAATGGAGTCTTACATTTATCTTCTAAGACTTTAGCTATAAATAAGATTGAAATATTCAATGTAGTGGGCCAGCAAGTATTGACTTCGAATGGGGATGGTGCCTATCAGAAAAGTATAGATGTTACACAGCTACCCAAAGGGATCTATGTTATAAAATTAGCAGCAATTGGTCAAGCTAAATTTATTTATTAATTCCTCATCACTTCACGTAATGGCATTAAACATTCTTGTTAATTTTAACTTCAATACATCAGTTTCAATTTCAAATTTTCCTCTACTAATATTTTTCCAGAATTGGTAATGGTATTACCACTATGCGTGTTGTTCTTTGCGCCCCATAATAAAGCGACAAGCTTTACATTATTGTTTGTAAAAGTATTTTTGGAAATATCTACGTTTATAATTCCTCTAGTATTTAATAGAATATTGTTTTCTTCCTCCTCCCCACAATTAGTAAAAGAACTATTTGAAATAGATAGGTTTCCACCTATAGTAGATTCATCGTAGCCTCCTCTATAATAATCAATAACGTTACTTTTTACATTTTCAAATTGACAGTTATCAATTGTTATAAATTCTGCATTATAATCCCCCTTGTCGTTTGTTTCTTCTGATAGTTCAATACCATTTTGACAGTCTTTAATTGTTGTATTCTTAAAAACAATAGCATCTGCAAAAGATTCTTTATAGGCTTTTAATACGTAGCCGAAGTCACTGATAGATACATCCTCTATCGTCAAGTTGTAATGATTCGACATATTTTCTTTTAAGGTAGCAAAAGCGTACTGGGTATTCTCTCCTTCTAAGTCCAAGTTCTTTAAAGTCAGATCCCCATTTGGTTGCAGACTAAAAAGTGGCGTTTCTTTTTCTCCAATATATTTAATAGTCCCTTGCTTTCCTTTTGATTGAATGGTAATCGACTTATTGATAATCAAAGAAGAATTTAATTGATAATCTCCCGTCACTAATTCAATAATATCTCCTGATTTAGCCATTTCAATTGTTGAGTCTAATGCTCCTGCCTTGTCAGTTACTACATGTGTTTCTGGAACTATTTCTGCTTGCACATTAGAAAACCAAGTTGCCCCATATTGTTTTTTATTTAGAATATTGGAAGGGGCACCTGTTGAAGAAACCATTGCCCCAACAGCATTATTTTCTACTCTGCTATTACCAAAAATATCTTTATCTATTTTATCAAATTCAAAACCTTCATAGATGTTTGCATTGCCAGAATTAACAGAAGGAAAAAAAATATTTTCCGACACTTCTGTTGTTTTCATCGCAGCCGTCTTAAGGCCATCTTGTGCATCGAAAGAAACATTTTGATTAACGATGATATTATTTTTAAATTTGATTTTGTCGATTTTATCATGTGCTATGATGGGCTGGTCGTCTCCCACTTCATTATAAATCAAGTTGTTGGCAACGGTTGTTCTAATCGGTACAGCCGAACGAATTTCTGATTTGGGTAATACATCTTTTTGGCTAATATTTGTACCTACTCCAAATTGCAAAGGAGATTTGCAATTGACCCATGTATTATGAGCGACTACTACATCTGTTACTTGATTATAGCGATTTAAAGGTGATTTAGGAATGCCATTCATTACTGCTAAAGGGCTTCTAAAACTTTCTCCTTTCAAGTTATAAAAGTAATTATTCGTTACCCAATGTCCTGTATTAATTAATCGAATACCGCCAACATTTGAGTTTTCATCACCGATAAAATAATTAGCATCAATGTTGCAGTAATTACCGTGTCTAGTCACTAGAGATCCTTCACATTTATAGAAAACATTATTTCTGAACTGATTGAAATTGGTCTTACTAGAAATCACCTCTACTTCTCCATTACATTTTTCAAATAGATTATCGGCAACGGTCGTATAACAAGGCGACATAGAAGTCCCACTATTCCCTATCTGAATCGTTTCGGCACTAGGCCCTCCTTTTCTTGGTCTTGGACCAAAGTGATTATTGACAATTTGGTGGTAGTTATTAATACTTTCATTGCCTTTTATACTTACCCGTACGGTTGGTCCTTTATTCGTTTTTCCAGCTAGATAGGAATGGTCTAATTGATTATGTCTGCCCCAAAATTCTACCCAAAGATCTACTTTATCTCTATTGGGTTGATTAAAATCTTCAATGACGCAATTAGTAACTCGACAGTGATTAGCGACTGACTTATTATCTGGTCTAAAGCTAATAATAGAGCTTTCTGGGGAGTATCCATTTTTAAAATGTAGTCCACTTACTGTTAAATAATCTCCTCCGAATTTCAGATAGGATTGTCCTTCTATAGAAACTTTACCTTCCGTTTCTGCTTTAATGATGATAGGTGCATCTTCCGTTCCATTCGCCATAAAGTTAATAGCAACATCTTTCCAAACACCATTCGCTAAGACAATTTCTTCTCCGGGTTCTGCCGCTTCAATGGCATTGTATAATGCTTTATTTGTTTGAACGACCGTTTGTTTGAAAACTTTCAGCGTAGGGGATACAGCTGTTTCTGTCGTCACGGTATCTTGTGTTACATTACAAGCTACTAAAAACAGTACTAGATTTAGGAATATAATATATCTCATAATCTTTGAAAGTAGGGCGAACGAAAAGTCATTCTTATAATATGTAAAGCGTTGAAAGAGTATAAAGGCGAAGCCTTAAAGAATAGGAGGCACAAGGCACAGCCTTGCGCCAGCGACAGCCTGTCAACGTTTCGCTGGCTAGGACGAACGAAAAGTCTTATCCCCTAACCTCTCGAATCGTCTGCAAAGCATCACTCGTTTTCTTTTCTAACTGCTTGAAATCTTTATTCTTTAGAATTTCTTTAGAAATTAATTTCGAGCCCATCCCTACACATACCGCACCTGCATCAAACCAGCCTGTTAAATTTTCTACCGTAGGCGATACACCCCCTGTAGGCATAATAGTTGTCCACGGCTGAGGACCTTTGATGGACTTAATAAAGCCAGGCCCATACACACTACCGGGAAATAATTTTACTATATCGCAACCCAACTCCTCTGCTTTTCCTATTTCAGTAAGCGTTCCACAGCCGGGCATATAAGGCACTTTTCTACGATTACAAACTTTGGCTATATCCTCTCTCAAAGAAGCAGAAACAATAAAGTCTGCGCCTAATTGCATGAACAAGGAGGCCGTCGCTGCATCATTAATCGACCCTACGCCCATTATCATTTCTGGTAATTCTGCTCTACAAAATTTATTTAATTCGCCAAATACTTCGTGAGCAAAGTCTCCTCTGTTTGTAAATTCTAATAAGCGTGCACCACCTTTGTAACAAGCTGTTATTACTTTTTTACCTAGTTCAATATCTGCATGATAAAAAAGCGGCATCATCCCTTGTTCTGCCGCTTTTGTTAAGACTTGTATTTTTGT
>CAKZUM010000039.1 GCA_937921525.1 uncultured Saprospiraceae bacterium | reverse complement strand
AGATAAAGATTCCCCGAATCTTTCCCTTTTGTTCATGTTGAAAAGCCTCGTCGATGCTAGGCATCGCCTACGTTTTTCGCCTTGCATAAAGAAAAAATAACGGCGCATAAAAACGACATTTATTAATGAACCATTCCTTAGGTGATGCTTTAATAATTAAGTAGAGATAGTATTTCAAGAGGTTATTTTTTCTTAAAACAGTAAGAGCATGATTTGTTCAACTTCCAAGTCTATTAGTGTTTATTCCAATCTTTTTTGTATTGCGAAAAGTGAGTCTTGAATGTCAACGTTGTATAGGCATTCTCCATTCACAATTCTCCATTCACAATTAATTCTATTGATGAATAAGCGATAAATAATGTGGAAACATTTGATTCCAAAGCGGCCAATCATGCTTTGCCCACTTTCTCAAATCATACCAATGATCTATATTTTTACTATGAAGTAAGGCCGACATATCTTGATTTGCTTTTAAACAAATATCCCATTCTCCTACCCCTAAAACTATCTTCATTTTCCATAGATCAGGATGATTGTTATTCGGCATATAATCAGTAGGAGAAGTGAAATATACATTATCGTCATAGTAGCCATCTAGAAAAGATGTCGTATCATATGCACCGCTCATTGAAAATAAATGACTTACCCTGTCTGGATGCCGAAACGCAAAGTTGAGTGCGTGAAAACCACCAAAACTAGCCCCTGCTACCCCCACTTTCTGATAACCATGATTATTCCGAATGGGATCAATAATCTCCTCCAAAATAAATTGGTCGTACCTAAGATGATTTTTGACCCTATCCGCTGGATGGATATTTCTATTATACCAGCTATATGCGTCTACGCTATCTGGGCAATAAATTTTTATTAAGCCTTCCTCTAAAAACCATCGAGCAGATTCAATTAACTTAAAGTCTTTAGCTTCATGGTGTCGACCCTTGGTGGAGGGAAAAACAATAACAGGATGTCCTGCATGACCAAATATTAAGGTCTCTATATCTTTACCTAGATTTGGGGAATACCATTTAATATATTCTTCTTTCACACTATTTTATTTTTAGAATTCTCAAGCCGTTAGCGTGGAAGTTACTAATAAATAATTGAATGACTTATTCTTTGTCGTTATCTGGGGAAATCTCTTAAGAAAAAATCAGACAGCTTTATAAAAGAAATCCTCAATTTGAAGGTAATTCAAAATGAGGATTTCGTTGAAATTATTGATGTAAATTATTATTTCTTACCACCATTTAATTTCGCCTGCAATGCTTCTAGCTTTGCCCACTTTCCTTTAGCAGCTAATTTAGCTTGGTTTGCCCAAGTAGATGGATCATGCATTTTATATCTATTACCTGCAGCTTCTAAAATATCTTTTAAAGTTGATTTCTTAGCAGCACTTAAATCAGCAAAAGTTTTGATTCCTGCTTTTATTAGTAGTTCTGCGATTTTGGGACCAATACCTTCAATCTTCTTTAAATCATCTGCTACCTTCTTTTTGGAAGTGCTAGACGTTTTGGTAATGGAAGTTGCCTTTGTTTTTGTAGCTGAACTGGACTTCGCTTTCTGTTGTACAGATTCATTTTTGCTCAAAGAAACAACTGAATTACAAACCTGATAAGGTGCTTCTATATAAGCATCAGCAGCCCAGTCATTTTCCCAAATACCATTATCTGCTTTATAGCGGAATTGGTAATCTTTTCCAACTGGTAATTCTAAAGTAACTTCATATTGATTCTTTTGCTTCTTCATTGGAATCGCTAAATCTAGATTCCAATCATTGAAGTCACCAACTAGATTGACACTCTTTGCTCCTTTTATTGCTTCTTGAGCTAAAGTGAACGTGACTTTACAGGTGGGTTTAGTCTTAGAATATTTTTTTACTAACATGGTTTTTAAATTAAAAGTTAAAAGGATTATTATAGAATAAATGGACAACCAAAATTGAATAATGGTTGAAAAAAGGTGCAAAACTACTACTTAAAGGGATAAAAGAAAACCGTACAAAATGTAGATAAATCCTCAAGTTCACCGCAATTTGTTTTAATCGAAATATCTTTTCTTCTTATTTGGAGTAGTGAAATTAAAACAATGTACTTATAGGATAAGTCCAAATATATTTTGCTGCTTACACTTAGTTTTTTTTGAAAAAATATTTCTGTCTAGCTAATTTTGTTGAATTTAGTGATGAAACAGCTAATAATGTACTCTAAATGCTTTAAATCGTATTTGAAAAGTACAAAAATGTATGTAAAGCGGGTTAATTTTCTATTCTAACGATTACCACATTTAGGTTTAGGGAACAGGCTTAGACTCTAAATTACATTCGTAAACAACTTCAGTCTAAGCCCATTATAAAAAATACAACTACTAGATTTGTTTAATAATATCTCTACCAATCCCTATTTTCAATTGACCATTTTTAGCAATCACATTAATAAATTGAACCTGACAATATATATGAGAGGTCTCATCAAGAAATGGAGTCGCTCTAGGTTGAGTTAGTTCGAGACTAGCGCTCGGAAATAAAAGCACTCCTTTACTAGCCTTAAAGTATCGACAATAAATATACATCTGCTTCAAATCTTCCATAGAAGGAGTGGCAGATTTTAATATTTTCCACTTGGTATCTAAGACTATTTTCTCTCCATTCCGCTCTATAATAATATCTGGTCGAATAGAACGCCGTTGCCAAAAAGGAATACTTCGCTGGCGACTAATTTTGATGGGAATACCAGAGGTCTTTTTTAATTGCTGAAAAATATACTCCTCGAATAACACATTCATATCAAATAGAATGGCGAGCAATTGGTGTTGTCCATATCGAATATCGGAACTAAAATTCATTAGGATCAATCGAGCTAATTCAATCAATCTATTGTAAGCATGGTATCTTGGATTTTGTAATAATTGTTCAAAATCTCTCGGTGTCCATTGATAGGGTGGGGGACTAGGAAAGCCAATTTGTATTTGCGTTAGGAGTAGTTGTAATTGCGGAGGTAGATACAATTGTCGAAGTACCTTTAATGCTTCATGGATTACTTGTGTTAATAAATGATGTTCTTGAAATGTTTGATAGCGTGTGTAAAATTGCTCTGGTTTGTGAAGATTATGTCTTAGGTGTTTTGGTAGGACTAGCTGCCCCTTCAAGAATTTATTGTTTCCTTCGTTTTGGGCATATTGTCTAGGAATCCCTTTTTTAATTAAGTCTTGAACTTCGTTTAAGAATAGTCGAAAATAGGTGCTAAGAATGGCATTTGCACGCAGCTGAACTTGCCCAAAACCTTGGGTGTCTAACTTTATAAATTGACAAGCATCCAGCATCTCTAGCAGCACCTTTTGCCACTTGTTGGTGTCTTCTTCTAACAATCGATCTATTTTAGGTAGAATCTCAATTGTACACGTACCAATTTGGAGTACGCCGACATACTGCTTAAATTTGATCCCATCGTATAATAATTGATAATATTTGCCTTGATGTTGTTCGTGATAGATCGCCAGTTTTTGCCACAAGGATTTTGTAAAAGCGATGCCATGCACCAAATTCCCTATTCGGATCGTTTGATGTTCAAACACTTGTAGCGTGATTGGTATAGCAGCATTTGACATAGTTTCAAAGAACGGAATTTTTTGTTACTTTTTCTGATTTTGTTGAGTAACTTGAGAAATAAAATGGAGGGCTACCGCTATGCTATTGATGAAAGTCTTAATTTTGGTATTGCTACTGTGGACTTTTAGATTCTTTAACAAATACAGTATAAGATATCGTCGAGGTTACAAACCATAGCCGTCAGGTTAAGA
>CAKZUM010000038.1 GCA_937921525.1 uncultured Saprospiraceae bacterium | reverse complement strand
GCAGATAATTTTTCTGGACTACCTGTATAACGTCCCCATTCTGCGCCCACATGGATTTCGTGTCCATCTAAAGCCGTTAGAAAGAAATTTTGTTTTGCTTTTATGTGCGTCAAACCATTTTCTAAAGTAAAACTGTCAAAGCCATCAGGATCAAAAAATGAGTTGTCTAACTGACTATAGGTAATATTCAGAGAAGTAGAAATATCCGATCTGATAATGTGATTCCAGCGAAAACTAGCAAGTTGTGTTCCCCAATCATAACCATACTGATCAGAAAAACGAAAGAAGTCAAAACTTCGATAATAGGACAAGGCAAGATTGGATCCCTTACTATTTAAACGGTGACTAATTTTAGCATTAACATCATAGAAATAAGCAGAGCTATTTTGTATATCAATATTTTTTGCCTGCCGCATCAGCCAGTCAGAATAGGAAGAACGCCCACCTATCAAAAGAGAAGTACTACCTTTTATTAAAGGAATTTCTGCGGTTGCCCGACTCGCTACTAGACCAATTCCGCCACTCAATTTAAAATCATTGTAATCAGCCTCTTTCAATTGTACATCCAATACAGAAGATAACCGACCACCATATTGAGCAGGAATATTTCCTTTATACAAAGTGACGCCTTTGATAACATCGGCATTGAATATAGAGAAAAAGCCTAGCACGTGGGAAGAATTAAAAACAAGTGCGCCATCTTGCGTTATCAAATTTTGGTCGATATTTCCGCCTCGCACATTAAAGCCACTTGCCCCTTCGCCTGCGGTACTTACGCCAGGAAGCGTCAATAGACTTTTCACGACATCCGCCTCTCCCATGAAGGAAGGTAACTGGCGAATGTCCGTAGGCGATAAACGAGCGACCCCAATTTGAGCAGATTGCACATTATTCGCTGCTGCTGTACCAGCTACTACAATTTCTCCTAATTCATAGACTTCTTCTTGTAAATCAATGGCTATCTCTCCATTACTAAATACTTGAATAGTTTGCCGATAGTCTGCATAGCCAATAGACTGCACTTCTATCGTATGTGTGCCTAAAGGCAAGGATAATTCAAAATCTCCATTTAAGTCCGTTACCGTATTTTGCTGTAGTTCTTCAATATAAATCAGCGCGCCTACTATGGGGGAATTTTCAGCTTTTATTTGCCCTTTCACCATCGCTTTTCCGTTGGTGGACAGTTGATTAGCGTCACCTATTAAAATCGGTTTTTCATTTAAGGAAGGATTAATATTGACGGAAGGCTTCTGATATTTGGTCGTAAAATATTCCGCAGAATACTGTTGTCCGATAGCTTCCTTTTTAGCGAGAATAATGGCAAAATCATCAAAATAAACAAAGCCCAAACCAGTATTTGCAAGTAGTTCCGTCAATACCTCTGATAGAGGTTGATCTTGATAGTTGAAGGAAGTCGTCTGATTCGGCAGCCATTGCGCTTTATAATAAAAGTCAATAGGATAATTTTGATCTAAATGAGTAATTACTTGAGCTATCGAGGCTTCTTGATGTTGACCACTGACCTTTAAACTATCTAAGTTTTGGGCTGATATGACCGAATTCATAAATAGTAAAAAAGCTATTAAACAATATACAACAAGGGGTACATTTTTTTTCAAAATAATATAGTTTAAACTACTATTTGCATACTTGAAATCGGAACTTTATGTCGTATAGTAAGCAATTAAAAGGGATTATTCGCTTTGTAGTACGAAAAAAGACATATACCAAAAAAAATGTTGAGAGTTTTTTGTTTTTCTTAACATCTTCTTTAGCTTTACAGTCGCTTATATTTAGATGTAAAATCATCAAAATAGTTGGTTTTACAATAAGTACAAAGTTATTTGTAAAAAGGGTTTAAAGTAAAAATAACCAACATTTTACAAATATTTATTTTCTGAATCATTAGTAAACTAAATTTAATATTGTATGAAACTAAAAGTCAACTCTTTGTTGAAGGGGATGTTAATGCTCTTCTTTGCAGTGGCTTTTGCCAATTTTACCTTCGCACAACGTACTATTACAGGTACGATTACAGATGGAGGAAATGGTGATCCGCTTATCAGTGCTACTGTAATTGTTCCAGGAACAGGTACAGGTACTATTACCGATTTTGACGGTAACTACTCGCTAGACGTTCCAGCCGGAACAACTCAATTAGAAATTTCTTATACAGGGTATGCTACGCAAACGGTAGATATTGGCACATCTAATGTGTTGGATATTTCCCTTTCTTCTGGTCAAATACTAGAGGAAATAGTCGTAACAGGTTACGGTACTAAGAAAGCTAAGGAGGTAACCAGTGCCATTACTTCTGTGAAAGCAGAAGATTTTAATAAAGGTGCTGTTCAAGATCCTTCTCAGTTACTTCAAGGTAAGGTAGCAGGTTTGAATATCTCTCGTGCTGGGGGTGACCCAAACAATGGTTTCCAAATTCGATTAAGAGGGGTTGGTACAGCAGGTGCGAATGCTTCTCCGTTAATCGTAATTGATGGGGTGCCAGGTGGAGAACTACAGTCTGTAGATCCTAATGATATTGCCTCTATTGACGTATTGAAAGATGGTTCTGCATCTGCGATCTACGGTACACGTGGTGCTGCTGGTGTAATCTTAATCACTACTAAGACAGGTGTTGCTGGTAAAACGACTGTTGATTATAATGGTCAAGCAATCTTTGAAACTGTTGATAGAACTGTAAATGTGTTAGATGCTGCTGGCTATAGAGCTTTTGGTGGCGGTAATGACTTGGGTTCTAGTACAGATTGGTTTGATGAATTAACAAGAACAGGTTTATCTCATACACACAGTTTATCTCTTTCTGGTGGTACTAAAGGAACTAGCTACCGTGTTTCTGGTAACTATAGAGATATTCAAGGAGCTGCCATCACTACTGGTTTCCAAAGAATTAACGGTCGGGTAAATGTAACGCAAAAAGCATTAAACGATCGTTTGGTAATTACTGGTAATTTGTCAACTACTACAGAAGATAAGCAGTTAGGTTTTGATCAAGCATTTAGATATGCGACTATTTATAACCCAACTTCTCCTGTAAGAGACGAGTCTCAGACACAATATGACGGTTATGCACAGCAAGTTTTGTTCGATTACTTCAACCCTGTTGCGATCATGGAACAAAACAGTAATACAGAAACTAATAGAACCTTAACTTCTAATATTAGAGGTACTTATGAGTTAGTGGATGGATTGAAATTTGGAATGTTCTACTCTCAGCAAAAAGAAAATAGATCTCAAGCAAGATACTACGATAAGCAGTCTTTCTTTGTTGGAGCAGATAGAAATGGTTTAGCAGAGCAAATTGATGAGGAGTTTTCAGATCAACTTTTCAACATGACTTTGACTTACGATGTAGATTTAGGTGGCGGAAATAGCTTAGATTTATTAGCTGGATATGAATACCAGAAATTTGAGAATGAAGGCTTCGGTGCTCAAGGTGGTAACTTCTTGACAGATGCCTTTGGAGCAAATAACTTAGGTGCTGCTCAAGATTTTGCAAACGGATTAGGTAACGTATTTTCTTATAAGGATAACAACAAGTTGATCGCTTTCTTTGGTAGAGCGAATTTGAATGTTGATGATACGTACTACGTTTCTGCAAGTGTAAGAAGAGAGGGTTCTTCTAAGTTCGGTAGAGATGAAAGATGGGGTATATTCCCAGGTATTAGTGCAGGTATTGTTTTAACAAAATTAGCAGATATTCCTGCATTTGATAACTTGAAATTAAGAGTTGGTTACGGTGAGACTGGTAACCCACCAAGAGATAGTTACTTGTCTCAACAAAGATTTGGTCCAACGGGTAACTTCTTCTTTAACGGTAACTTCGTATCTTCTTTTGGTCCTATCTCTAATCCTAATCCTAACTTAAAGTGGGAAAGAAAGAGAGACTTCAACATAGGTTTAGACTATGCTTTGATGGATTACAGATTGAATGGTGCTGTTGAATTCTTTAGCAATACTACAGATGATTTATTATTGAACTTCCCTGTGCCAGTTCCACCAAACTTATTTGGTAGTACATTTATCAATATTGGTGAAATCAACAGTACTGGTTTAGAGTTTACTTTGAATTATGATGCAATCAATAATTCAAAAATGAAGTGGACGTCTAGCTTATCTTGGACTTCTTATTTGAATAACGAATTAGTTTCTTTATCTGATTCAGACTTAGGTTTTGATTTCGGTGGTTCTAGAGACATTTCCAACTTAGGCGCGCCAGGACAAAACGATACACCATTAATTAGAATTGAGGAAGGTGCAGATATTGGTCAGTTATGGGGTCTGGTATATGAAGGTATTAGTGGTGATGGTGCATGGATTCATGCAGACATCGACGGTAATGGTACTGGTGGTGAAGCTTCTGATCGTACAGTAATTGGTAATGGTTTACCAAAAGGTACATTAGGATGGAATAACTCTTTTAATTTTGGTGCAATTGATTTCAATTTCTTCTTAAGAGGAACATTTGGCCACGATTTAATAAATACATTCCGTGCTTTCTACGAAGCACCAAACCAAATCGGTTCTTACAACATTTTAGCTTCTTCTGATCCTGCATTAACAGATTCTCCTAAATTTTCTTCTTTCCATGTAGAAGATGCTTCTTATTTGAAACTAGATAATGCAACTATCGGATACACATTAGATGTACCTGAGGGTAATGGTTTCAGAAATGCTCGTATCTACTTAACTGTTAATAACTTGTTCACTATTACAGGTTACTCAGGAGTAGATCCGCAAGAAAGATTATCTGATGAAGGAGAAGATGGAGCAAATAATGATTTCGGTCCATTATCTCCAGGTATTGATAGAAGAAATACGTACTTCAGTACTAGAGCATTCACTGTTGGTGTGAATCTTGGATTTTAATGGATAACTTTTGGCAACGTTTTTAAATGACGTTTACTAAATTTTTGAAGTTTAGTAAACGTGCGCTAACGTCCGCTAAGAGTCCTCCGTAAGTCAAACTTTTGTAATAATGCTCTCTTTATTCAATAATAATTGAAAGTTTGTGAAAGTTGAAATAACTTTATAATGAAAGTAATGTTGTACAAATATTAGAGCAACATTATCAAGAGTATATCCTCGCAAACTGAGTAAAAAATTTTAATTCAACATGAAAAAATTTCTCTTTATAAAAATAATGGCTGTAACGCTGTTCCTTGGAGTATTCAATCAGTCTTGTACTGATTTAGAAGAGGAAGTGTTCAGTCAGGTAACGGTAGATAACTTCTTCCAATCAGATGATGAATTCATCTCTGCATTAGGAGCAGCTTATACTACTTTATATGGTATGTATGGCACACCAGGTGTTATCGGCATCCAAGAAATCTCTTCTCGTCACTTAGTAGTTCCTACCAGAGGACAGGATTGGGATGATGGTGGACACTGGAGAAGATTGCACCAACAAGAATGGACATCTGAAGATCCTGCAACGAATGGTGCTTGGGGTGTTTTGAATGGTGGAGTATCTACTTGTAACAGATTGATTTTCCAATTTGAACAATTAAATAATCCTTCTACAACGCCTTTCTTATCTGAGTTAAGAGCATTGAGAGCAGTTTATTATTATTGGTTATTGGATATTTATGGTAACGTTCCTATTGTTACTGCATTCGATGTTGAACCATCAAGCATTACACAATCTTCTCGTGCAGAAGTATACAATTTCGTTGAATCTGAGTTAACATCTGCTTTGGCTGATGTAACTAGTGCGAAAGATGGCTCTACTTATGGTCGAGTAAACAGAGATGTAATTAACACGGTATTAACTAAGTTATACTTAAATGCAGAAGTATACACAGGTACGGCACAGTGGGCAAAAGCAGCAGCAGCAGCTAATGCAGTAATTGGTACAGGTAATTATGCTTTAACTGGTAACTACAGAGATAACTTCGTAACGGATAACTCTGGTTCTTCTGAGTTTATCTTTGCAATTCCTTATGACAAGGTGTTTGCTGGTGGTTTTGTAACACCTGCACAAACATTACACTATGGAAGTCAAGCTACTTTTAACTTAACATTCCAACCTTGGAATGGCTGGTCTACAGTAGAAGATTTCTATAACTCTTATGAAGAAGGAGATATTCGTCAAGCAAATAACCACATTGTTGGTCCACAGTTCGATACAGGTGGTAACAGAATAGAAGATTCAGGTGCAGAGCCATTTGATATAGACGGTCCTCCATTAACATTTACGCCTAACATTAATGAATTAGGTCCTAACGCTTGTCGTCAGTGTGGTGCAAGAATTGGTAAATACGAGTTTGCTTTAGGTGCTACAGAAAACTTGGATAATGACTTCCCATTATTCCGTTATGCTGATATACTATTAATGAGAGCAGAAGCATTATGGAGAATGAATGCAGGGGATGCAGAAGCATTAGACTTAGTGAATCAAATTAGAACAAGAGCAGGCTTAGGTGCTGTTTCAGAAATAACTGCTGACTTATTATTAGATGAAAGAGGTCATGAGTTATTTATGGAAGGTCACGGTAGAACAGATGAAATTCGTTTCGGTCGTTTTACAGAAGCTAGATGGGCTAAAGATGCACAAGATAATTGTAAAACTTTATTCCCGCTTCCTCAGTCAGAGATTGATGCGAATGCTAACTTTACGCAGAATCCTTGTTACTAAAATAGAATAGAGAAGCGAGAACAGAGAATAGAGACTTACGTTTACTAAACCTTTGAGGTTTAGTAAACGTTCTCTACTACAATTCAATAATTCGTAAATTCCGCCATCTAACTTTAATCCCTCCTCCATCATGAATTTGTAGAGCGATAAATCCTTCCCCTTGTCCTATCTTATCATCTGTTATTTGGATCATTTCTACGCCATTTAACCAAGTTGTAATTTGCGCACCTTGTGCTTTTATTTTTAAAGTATTCCAAGCTCCTTCTTTTAGCGTTTTTCCTTGTTCAGCAGTTGGCTTCACCAACCAACCTCTACCATAAGATTCATAAATACCAGCAGTATTTTTTCCTGGAGGAGCTACCTCTACTTGCCAGCCACTAATTTTCACCCCCTCAATAGATGATCTAAAAAAGACCCCACTATTTCCATTCGCTTCCTGTAAAAAGTCTACTTCCAAAATAAAATCTTTATAGTTTTTGGTTGTTCCTAAGTATCCGTATTCTTTGTTGGGACCACTTTCTGCGATTAGCTCTCCATTTTCTACGTACCATTTTTCTGTGCCGTAGGCTTGCCAGCCTGTTAGGTCTTTTCCATTAAATAAGGATTTCTTTGAGCTGCAAGCACCTAATAAGAATAAGCAACTTAGGAGGAGTATTGTTTTTTGAAATTGCATTTTTTCTGTTTTTGCTGGTTTCTGTTTTGCTATCGTAGATGGTAGAAATTTTCAAAGTGGTTGTCATCTTTCCTAGAAACTCAGATGGCAGCTACTTTCCAGGTCTATTGATGCCCTGCATTCCTTTTAGCTATAAATTAGGGGCTTTAGCCTCGGCCCTGTCTGTAGAAATATTGTTGTTAGATGTTCATAAGGAGCGTAGCTTCGTCCCTGTGGAATTTTACAGGAACGAAGCTACGCTCCTTCAATCCGCTTTCAACTATGTTTCTCTACAGACAAGCCCGAAGCTACGCTCCTTTTTGCCCAGCTATAAACTTGTGGGGTATCAATAGATTTTCCAAGTTTCTGCCATCAATAGTCCGTCTCTTAACCTGACGGCTATGGTTTGTAACTAAGATAACCTATTTCTAAGACAATTCTAAAACCTGTTTTTTAAGAATCACTATTTGACCGAAATGATAATAACTATGTTCAATAGCACCAATAATATTTCGGTAATAATTTCCATATTGTTCTTTTACAAAAGGTGCCCATAGTTTTTCATCTGGCATTTGCTCTACCAAGGCTGCAAATTTTTCGGCATTAGCCCATATGGTATCAATTAAGGTATTCCAATCTTCTTGAGATTTTATTGGTGGCGTATCAAAACTGTACTTATCTTTAATATCGAGCGGCCCACCTTCCAATACTTTTATTAAACCTTCTGTGTAGTAATTGAGATGGAATGCCAATGTAGCAATGCTATTTAAGGAGTTTACTTTTGTGGTGGCTTGCCTCCAATTTAAGTCTGATAATTGTTCTTTTAGATTGGTGTTGGCAATCCATTTTCCATTCAAATATACTTCTCTAAATTGATTGGCTATTTGTGTAGTTAATTTCATTTTCTTTACTAAATGATTAGGGCGAACGAAAAGTCGTTTTTACAATATGTATTAGTGGAAGAAAGTTACAAACTTTCAAGATATTAGGTTGAAGTTACAAACTTCAACCATCGACCCGAACATTTTTCAATGAATTATATATTACAACTTTGATTTTTCGTTTGCCCTAACTAAATGATAACAAAAAAACAGTACACGTTTACTAAACCTTTAAGGTTTAGTAAACGTAAAAACTAAACTACAAAAAAATTATTTTATTAGGCGAGTATTTGGGGTGCTATTATACCAAGCAAACCAAAATATATTATGTGCTGGTAGGCGTTTTAATTGCTGAGAACCGTTTGATAAGTAGTCTTCTGTAATGTTCCATAATAGCCCGTTCTTATCTTTTAGCTGCCTTTTCTTATAGGAAGTAAAAATAACATCGCCTGCCTCATAAGCTCTAGCAGCACCTGTTTTGTCACTTAATACTATAATCGAGGTTCCGTTTATTTGGTCTTGATGCCAATTCTTTTTGCGCAAGTATTTGATGGAAATAGCTAGGGGGTCTTTTTGGTAATTGGAAGCGCGCACGATGAATACCTCGTCTTTGTTATTTAAACGGTTATCTGATTTTGGCACAGGGAACATTAAGTCATCTGTGGCGAAATAACTTTGGTAAGCAACTCCTTCTCCATAATCTCTATCGTAGCCAGTATCTAAAGACAATACTTTAGTATTTGGATGTTGCTTCATCCATTCCCCCCAAGTGGTGGTGATGACAGGATGTGTAGCTAAGCTAATTCCCTGACCGACTAATGGACCTACGACAGGAGTACCTTCGATCGTACTCCAAAGAGATTGAGTAGCTTTGTCATACATTAATTTGTTTGACCTGTATAAAAAACCACTTGTTCCCAAATCGTGGTTTGCCATATCATAGGCTATGACCGTTCCGCACAATGTACAATATACCCCTGCAATGGTAATCGTATCAATTTGGTCTACAAAGAATTCATGCCAAGCTAATATTCTTTTAGGGTAGGCACGCGCTTGGCCATTGATGTAAATACCAAAAACAATATCTTGTTTATTCAAATAATCGGCCTCTTGTGCTGAGAGAAGCTGGGGATTTCGTAGTGGGGGAATACCATCTTGTTGTACTCCGCCCCATACAATTTCATCCATTTGAATAATGGAAGTCGTATCTCTTTGGGTAAAATATTTTTTAAATTTTGGATCAATATGCTGATATATTATTCCTTTAAAATCAGCGTAATAACTTTCATATGCTGGCTCTTGTTCCCATAACCATTGCAACCAATCAAAATAATCTTGATGGGTAATGCCTGTTTTGTTTTGTAAAAGAAGGGTTACTCTTTTTACTAGCCAAGGGTCTGAACTAAGGCGTATAATTTCTACTAGTGGATATATAAAACTCTTCTCCCATTGATCTGAAAGCAGTTGTAGTGTTTCATTTTTAATCCGTTGGTCTTCACTATATATTAAGGTGGTGAAGTGTTTTAGTTTTTCTTTTTGGGTAGGTGTATTCGTTGTGGGACTAGCAGGTGTTGATGCTATTATTTTCTTCTTAGTCGTGTAGTCGTCTCCATAGTTGAAGGGTAATTGTTGAGCTATTCTTTGATCGGCCCAATAACCATATTCTTTTACTTTTTTAGTGTTGAGCACATTGCCGAATGAATTAATTAGTAGGTATGGCGTCAACTTGTACAGGTAAGAAATAGCAAATTCTACGACTGTTTTTTTCTCTCCTTGAGTACCTCCAAATTTTTGACTTTCTAGGCCTCCTACTCTTACCGTTGGTTTATTGACATCTTTAGCAGTCTTCACATTTTTATTAACCACTTTTAAAAAATCTGGAAAGTATAACTGGTAATTTCCGTTTGTTAGTGGTTTTAATAATTTTTCAGGACTCGGCATCTGTAAGTCATGGAATTGATTATCTTTTGAAATAGCTATGTGCATTTCATAGCCAGCATCTTCTAAATTATTGGCAATCAAATTTTGAAAAAAATGTTTTGGACTTTGCAAAAATATTTTTTCTCTATTTTTTAGTATTGATTTATCCCCTCCACTCGTATCTTCAAAACGTGCTTGTCCTAAATATTCTACAGATCCATCTTTTGAGATCAATAGGTGCCTAAGTAAATAGTAAACTTCATACCCAAGATGCTTGTTGCTTATTTGTAGTAGATCAATTGCACTAGCTTGGAGTTGTCCATCTTTTTCTTCAAATCGTAAAACCTCTGGATTATTGATCTGGCATTTTGAGGCAATTTTATCTTCTCCTAAAAAAGCCTTTTGAAATCTTTTATAGCGTTTTTTCCATTTATTACTTCTATTCGCCGTTACAACCACTTCTTCCATATCTAGTTGATTGCCTAGTACGAATATAGTATCAGTTGTTTTTAATTTACTATAGTCGGCATGTTCCAGTAGTATTGTCTCATAAGCAATATGCGTTATCAACAAATCTTCTTGGATGCCATCGGGTACTGCTATTTCAATAGCCCCTTGCAGATCGCTTATACCTCCATAAGTCGTATTGATTAAGAACGCATGAGCATTGGGTATCGCCTGTCCTGTTTCTTTATCGGCAATATGGAATTGTAGTTGCGCCGAAAGATTGACGGCAGCCAGTAAACTATAACACAGTAAAAGTACTTTCGTTTTCATACTACAAAAATAAAAAATGTTTGACTATTGAAATATATTATAGACGACAAGGAGAGCAATTTAAATACTTACAGCTTTTTAATAGCTTTCTCAAAGAACCATATTTCTAATGATCGGATGAAGCACTTCAACAGAAATAATATCACCGACTGATAATTTATTGGCAGTGCTAGATTCTACTCGTATTTCAATAATTTCTGTTCCGACTAATACGATTATTTTAACCGCCTGTACATCTTTTTGAATCGCTTGGATCGTTCCTTTTAATGTAAAAGAAGTTTGATTCTTGAATATTTTTGAAGGCGTTCCTCGTGTAATAATTTTACCCTGCTCCACAACTATCACCTCTTCTGATATTTTCATTATTTCAGGAATATCATGGCTTACTAAAATTGTGGTCAGTTGGTAAGCACTATGAATTTGCAAAAGATATGCCTGTAGTTTATTTCGCATGGAAACATCTAAAGCCGACAAAGGCTCGTCCAACAGCAGGAGTTTTGGTTGTTGTACAAGCGCACGTGCCAAGGCAACTCTTTGTTGTTGTCCACCAGAAAGCGTAGCAGGTTTTCGATGCTGTAAATTGCCTAAATCCATTAATTCTACTAGATCCTTAATAGGATTTTTTGCTTGCTTTTTGTTTAAAGCAAATAGCAGGTTTTCTTCAACAGTCATGTTTGGGAACAAGGCATAATCTTGAAATAAGAAACCAATATTTCTTTTTTGTGGAGCTAGATTTATTTTATTAGTAATGTCTAACCAAGTTACTCCATCAATAATTATTTTACCTTTATCAGGCGTCATCAATCCTGCAAGAATTCTTAGAATAGAAGTTTTACCAGCCCCTGATGCCCCATATAGTGTGAGGAATTTTCGTTGTTCTAACTGGAAGGCAATTTGAAGTTGTCCTTCCCCAGAAGCAAACAACAATTCTTTTTCTATGTTTATATCAATCATCGTTGGGGCTTTTTAAAAGAGAAGATTTAAAATAGCCGCCATTCAGAAGATAAACGGATAATAAGATTAAGAAAGTTATAGCAAATAAAATTAAAGAATATTGATTAGCTGCTGCGTAATTCATAGATTCTACCTCATCATAAATCGCTATAGATGCGACTCTTGTTTTGCCCGGTATATTCCCACCAATCATCAATACTACTCCAAATTCGCCTATCGTATGCGCAAATGCCAAGACAATACCTGTCAATAAAGCAGGGTTGATATTGGGTAGTAGTACTTTTCTAAAAGTAGTCCATTTTGACTTTCCTAGGACATAAGCTGCTTCTCGTAGGGAAGGCGATAGTTTAGCAAAGCCTGCTTGGATAGGCTGTACCATAAAGGGCAAACTATAAATCATAGACCCGACTACTAAACCCATAAAAGAAAAAACCATTCGTATTCCTAGATGCTCATTTAGCCATGCCCCCAATGTGCTATTTGGGCTAAATACCAGTAAAAGATAAAATCCTAGTACAGTAGGAGGTAAGACTAATGGCATACTCACTAAAGTTTCTACGATAGGTTTAGCTTTGCTCTTGGTATAGGCTAACCAATAAGCTAAAGGTAAGGAGACTACCAGTAACAGCATAGTGGTAATAAAGGCTAATTTGAAAGTAAGGAATAATGGTTGCCAGTCTAACAATCTTTTTATTTTATTGCAATATACAAAATTCTAGTACCCATATTCTTCTAAAATTACTTGTCCTTTTTTTGACAAAATAAAATCGTAGAATTGCTGTGCCTCCTGCTGTTTATTCGGAGTATTTTTTATTACCACAATTCCTTGTTCGATAGGTGTATACAAGGTAGTATCTATGGAAATCCATTGCCCTTGCTCTTTTATATTGGAAGATACAACAACCGATTTTGCGGTAAACCCAATCTCCGCCACCTGAGACGTAATGAATTGATTGGTTTGTGCGATGCTTTCTCCAAAAACTAATTTATCTTTTATAGTAGGTAAAATATTTAAACCTTGAAGGACTTCCATTGCTGACTTTCCATAAGGAGCTGTTTTGGGATTAGCTAACGCAATATGTTGAATAGATGGGGAGGATAATACCTCTAAGTTGAGCGTATTAGGTATGGAAGTACTCCATAATACCAAGGTTCCGTAGGTATATATTTTTGGAGCGTTTAAGGTCAACCCTTCTTGATATAAGGCTTCGGGATACTTCATGTCTGCTGACAAGAATACATCGTAAGGTGCGCCACTTTTTATTTGAGCGGTCAATTTTCCAGAAGAGCTAATGATGGCTTCACAAGGAATACCGGTTGTTTCTGTAAAGGCTTTTAGGAGTGGGGGAACAGCAAATTGCATATTCGCTGCAGTGGCAATTAAAAGTGGTTGGGAAATATTATCATTACAATTACTTACAAAAATGCTGACGATAATACTTAGTAAAATTAGGTATTTTCTCACTTAATTTTTCTTGAACAAAGTGCTCATAAATAAATTTCTTCACAACCAACAACAAAGTGGTTGAACTTAAATAACCTCGCATAAAATCCGAGGGATTTCCCTACTCAATAAAACCCAAAGAAATCTTCTTTTCTTTAGGAAAAGGCAAAGCCTTTCTACCTACCTTATCGAACAAAACAGCTGCTATTTTCATCGTACTCACTAGTTCTTTTGATTTGGTGTTATACATTTCATGCAATATAGTGAAGGCTTTGTTTCCAATATCTACTAGTGTAGATTCTATATAGATTAGGTCATCTTCCAACACCTCTCGTAAATATTTTATTTGTTGTTCCACCACGACTATACCGATATTATTTTTCCCGACTATATCGGTCAAGCCCAATTCTACACTCGTGTTCCTACCTGCATGTTCAAATTTATTGACGTAATACATGACGTTCATATGTCGATTGGAATCACATTCCCAGGTCATCACAGCGCCTTTATAAGTTAGTGCCTTTTTCATAGATTTTTAATTATAAATACTTGGACAAAACTAAACGTAATATTTTTACCACATAGTGTTGCATGAAACTATGTGATCTATGTACCTATGTGGTGAAAAAAAAATCTCATGTGTTCTTTATTTCCCATAAGCCGCTTTCTGCAGTTCCCGCCAAGTTAACAATTGAACATTATTTTCTTCTAACAATTGACGACATTTATCACTAGTAAAGAAATCAAAATCCGCTTGTCGCCAAGCCGCTCCCCACATAGGATGATTAACAGATAAGGCTTGCATTTCTGCATCATCAAATGCAAGGTGTATTAATAAAACTTGAATGCCTGTCGTAAGGTTAGTCAAGACATCTTCATAATAAGCAGCCATACCTGTTTCAAAATCTTTTGGCTCGGCAGTATAGGTTTTTTCAACAATCACATCTCCGGGTTTCATCTTATCTCTAAAAGCTTGAGAAGATGCTTTTAGAAAAAAGCGATCAACCATTACAGGGATTTTATATTCTCTGCCTAATTTCAAATATACCTCGAACACCTCTGGAGAGTTAAATACTAAACAGCCCATGTGGGTATCAAAATGGGTCGGATTGATTCCCATAGCAAATGCTTTTTCGATCTGCGCCCGCAACTCGATTTCTACTTCAACTGGTTTTGCTTTTTGTCCAAACGTTTGACAATTATCATAGAAAAATCCTAGTTCATTGACTAAACTAGGCACTTGATCTTTAGAAGCTACAGGTCCCCATTTCATCCATTCCCATTCGCTAGTCAGCGTTAGGTGTAGGCCTAGGTCTGCGTCTGGACGTTCCTTCGCAAACGCTGCTATCTCTCCAACCCAAGGGCAAGGCATCATAATACTGCCAGAATTAACCATGCCCAACTTCATCGCCAAAATAGTCGCTTTATTTTCAGAATGCGTTACACCAATATCATCTGCATGAATAATCAATAACTTTGCATCAGGGGAATAACCTAGTTTTTGAGCAATTGTTTGTTGAGCAGTGATAT
>CAKZUM010000037.1 GCA_937921525.1 uncultured Saprospiraceae bacterium | reverse complement strand
AAGTTTAGTAAACGTAGCCCTATACCCGTCGATTATAGCTTCAAATCAATAAATGAAGGGTCGCCTAAATCAAATAGGCGACCTCCTTTTTCATAGGATTACAAAATGTATTTGGATTGTTATATCACATAAGAATACTGGCCTTACGTCTGTATATACAGCATAAGAGAAAGTTTCTTTAAAATGTTAACTGGATAAATTTGTAAGAATTGGTGCTTGAAATGAGTGGCAAAAAGTAGATTCAGGTTGGCAGTGTACTGTCAGATACCTCCGCCAACCTTGAATCACTCTAACATGATAATAAACCACTTATTATAATTAAATCACACTTATATGCGCTATTGAGGCATGATGCCTAATTGGACAATAGGTAGCGAAAAGACTCACCTCTCCCCTTGTTATTAAAGTGTACTTCAATAAGTAAGAGCTCAACTTTTAAGTATAAAAATTGGAAATCAGTTGCTCATAGTACACCTGCTATAAAGATCATCAATGGAAATCAGATCTCAGAAAGCAGGCTATACCCTACGAAGTCTTTTCGACTCCTATCGTCTTAAAATTAACTTGGTGTAAATAATACTGGTGTGCATGAAGGGAAGTACCCTTGGAATATAAAATAACTGGAAGATTAAATTATAACTTGATTTGTTTTACATTACTGGAAAGTTCAATATCTATGCCAGAAAAGACTTATTATAATTTTTAAGTATTTGTAAATCAATCATTTATATTATAAAAAAACATAATATCAAACATATTTAAAAAATAATATATTTGTATTTTCCTATTAAGAAGAGATTTACACTATTCGTATTATAAAAATAAACAATATAACAAATTAAAGAAAAAATAGAAAGTATTTACTATTACTTAATATGTTTTATTATCAGTAAATTTGTACAATACAAAAGCCGTCAAAATTACCTGTTAAAGATAGAAAACACCGTTAACCCTTAATCAAAAAAGCCAATTATCAGACTGACAATTAGCTTTTAAATAATACTTTCTATTTTTTGTTTCTCTCTCTTCTCGCATCTAATTTTAGGCTCTAAAAAAAGACCGCAAGAAGATTACTTTCATAATCTTCTCGCACGTCTCATTACCATCACCTATTTTTACAACCTTAATCTTTTAGCTCGTTTGGTCTTTGAAGTCATAATAAAAAAAGACCGCAAGAAGATTACTTTCATAATCTTCTCGCACGTCTCATTACCATCACCTATTTTTACAACCTTAATCTTTTGGCTCGTTTGGTTTCTGAAGTCGCAATGAAAAAAGACCGCAAGAAGATTACTTCCATAATCTTCTCGCACGTCTCATTACCATCACCTATTTTTACAACCTTAATCTTTTAGCTCGTTTGGTCTTTGAAGTCGCAATGAAAAAAGACCGCAAGAAGATTACTTTTTATAATCTTCTCGCATGTCTCATTACCATCACCTATTTTTACAACCTTAATCGTTTAGCTCGTTTGGTCTTTGAAGTCGTAATGAAAAAAGACCGCAAGAAGACTACTTTTTATAATCTTCTCGCACGTCTCATTACCATCACCTATTTTACAACCTTTTTTGTTTATGAGCTCATTAGCTCATTCTAGCTCTTTTGTAAAATAATGGGTAAAGACAGTCGGAAGGTTGCCAAAAAACAACCGACCGACTTAGTCCTATTACCATCACCTATTTTACATTTTATAAATCTTTATGAAGAAACCAGCGTTCTGGTCCGCTTATTAATAATTACTTGGAATGGAAGGAATGGGACGATTGCCCATTCCTCAATCCAAGGGACTACTATTTGTACATAGTTTGTTTTTGCTTGCCCCTATTTTTTAGCAATTTGAGTGCTGTTATTTCGCTTGCAACAGCATCATTTTTTTCACTAAGCTTTGTTCTGTTGTTGTTAACACATAGTATAACAACCCTCCAATAGTAGTAAGATCACTAGCAATTTCTAATTCCTGATATCCTTTACTAGTATTATAATTGACGACTCTTAATAAAGTACCATCGGTGTTGTAGATTGCTAAACTAGCAGGCGCTTCATTCGGTAAGTAGAAGCTAATTGTTGTACTTGCAGAAAACGGATTCGGTTGATTCTGGAATAGTATAGCTTCGTTAGCATTTACTTTTTGATTCAAAAAAATTAACTCCATAGGATGTATTTGATCTACAGAATCATATATCTCAGCGGAAAACATTTCCTTTTCCACTGATACCAATTCGCTCAATGTTCCAGATTGGATAGCAACAAAATTGAACTCGAATATAGCTTCTTCCTCATTTAGAAAATGTTTATTAATATCTTCCCAACTTGTTACAAGTAGACCCTTTGCAGCATTATTAGCACCTATGTTTTGCGCTGACAAATTATGGATACTTCCATTTTTGTATCCTTTATAATTTAAAGTAGTTGGGTCAAATTTGAGGGCAAATTGAAATCCCGTGATAGCCTTTAAGTCTTTGATAGAGAATGCTACAAAAACCTGTTCTCCTGCCTCAAAAGAATAATCGTCTGTTTCTAGCGTAATCACATCATCCATACTTCTAGCTGTACTTCCTTGTAAACCGACAGATGTAGCCGAACCATTTAGATCACCTATTTTAATCCCAACAAATGCCATATTCACCATTTCTTTCGCATTCTTATTGACTACAATAGATTCTGGAAAATCTTTATCAAGTGGATTATCTATAGGAAATTCATAATCTGCTGGCACGAATCTCCAAGAAGTATTCTGGGGGTAAACATCGTAAATATTCAAAATCAACTTTCTCAATTCGACCATATCAAAAGAAGTAATCGTACCTGATCTATTAATATCAGCTGCAATTAATTGATAAGGAGAAATAATCTCTTCTAGTTTGAGAATATGTTTTCTCATGAGTAGTAAATCATAAGTCGACACCCCATTTAATGGATTAAAATCTTTTTTTGGAGTTACGGTATATTCATTCGTCTTTGGTAAATCTAAAAATTGGAAACCACCATCTATTTTTGTTCTATAAGGACTTCTTTCTTCATAAGATAAGTGTACCTCAACGTCCATAACAGATACCCCATTCACCGTAGCGATTTTTCCAGAAATTCCAGTCATTGATTCTTCCTCCTCTAAACCATTCCCACATACATTGGAATTATCTTGAACGATAACATTTGTGATACAAAAATCAGCGTTACTCTCTGCATCTGTCACCCATACCTCCACTGACTGAGAACCTAAATGATTACAATCAAATACAATGGCTTCCTCAAAAGGAATCGTATTATCATTCGGATCATATCTACGAATAGTAATGGCTAAGTCATCTGCTGGCGAGCAATTGTCATAACTATTTTTGTCAAGATCATTTGACCAAATTTCAACCATTGCTGGTGTAGTTGCCGTTGCTGGCATCAAGGTTACAGACAAGGCACCTAAGCATACGGGCGTTGGTTTTTTTGTATCTTTTACTGTGATTGTAATATCTTGTGTAGCAGCATTCCCACATCCATCTAAAGCTTTATAGGTCATTGTATAGCTACCTGGCTGTACATCAGGGAAAGGTCCATACCCTGTGCCTAAATCTCCTTGCACCGTTACACTAACATTAGGGCTACAGTCTTTTGCGATAACAGATGCCAACTCTACAATAGCTCCACAATCTGCGCCATCTGCATTCACTGTTATATCTTGAGGTATCGTCTCAAAAGTTGGTGACTCTTGATCTAGTATTTTAATAATTTGAGAGTACTCATATCTACCTACTCCATCTGGGGCATTCACATCATAACTACACCAATCAAGTACCGTCCAAGTACGAACTATTTTATAACACGCTGGCGGTTCTATACTTAAAACCAAGTCTTCATAACTAGTAGCAATTAGTTCACAATTATTAGCTCCTAATATTTCAGGTTCACCAAAACCTTCTGGCAAATCCTCTGGTAGTAAGCTGGTATCTTCTAAGCATTCTGTGGATTCATAATCTTTAGGCCATATAATTTGGTTACCATCTGTATTCCAAGGGGTTTGGTTATCAACAGTAATTTTTTGTATACAAGTAGCAGTAAGTCCTTCTTTATCTATTGCATTCCAACTTCTAGTAATACTTCCTCGTCCACAATTATCTAGGTCTGTTGTCTCTTCATAAGTCAAATCAAAATCACAATTATCAGAAGCAGTCGGTGCACCAAAAATACTTAAGTCACTATAATCTGTTTCGCAATCAATCGTCTGGTTACTGGGGCAAGAAATATTTGGTTTTACTTTGTCTTGAACAATTACTTCTACCATACAAGAATTGGTATTTGCATAACAATCAGTTGCTTCCAAAACCACCATAATCGTAGCACCTATATCTGCACAACTAAAAGATACATTCGTACTAAATGAAACATCAGGTGTATCCATTCTTCTGATTAATGTCGTTTCTAAACAGCAATTATCAAAAGTGCCATTATCAAAAGATTGTACAAAGGCAGATGACGCCCCATCACTTGTAATAGAAATAATCGTTCTATCTTCACATATTGGTGTCGGTGGAATAACATCTGCAACTGTTATTTGTAAAGTTGCAGTACTAGCATTTCCACAAGCATCAATAGCACTATAAGTAATAGCATGAGTACCTACTGGAACATTATAGATCATACCTCCATTAGTAGTCAAATTACCAAAGGAAGATTGAACGCTGACAGCAATTGTATTAGAACAAACATCAGTAATACTTGCTGCTGGTAATGTTACTGTGGCTTCGCATTCATTAGTGTTGGTCGATACCGTAAAGTCTGCAGGTAGACTAATCTCTGGACCTTTATTATCTTCTACTTTTATTATTTGTACTTTATCAACTACTTCAGAAGAACACCAATTCACCACCGTCCAAGTTCTCAATACTTTGTAAGTTCCCTCGCAACTCTGCACAATTTGATCTTCGTATGTTGGGATTAAACGACAAGGTCCATTGTTTTCGATTACCTTTCCGTTGATCGTAGGGACACCTGTAGAAGCAGGTAATAAAGTAGCCGGATCTGCTGCAACCACTTCACACGCCAAAGCTGCTGTTTCTAAACCATCTAAATTTGCAGGAAAAACTACTTGGCTAATAGAAGGCTGTGCAATAGAAATTATTTGGGTGCAAAAATCTCTATTCCCACCAGCATCTGAAACAATCCATTTTCTAGCAATTTGAGCAATGGGATTTCCACAATTTAAATCGGTAAAAGTATCTTCATAAGAAAAGGAAACTTCTGAGCAATCTGTTGCATGGGCACTTCCTGTTATAGAAGGTTCTGCGGCAGCCGTACATGAGATAGTTTGATTGGGTGGGCAAGTTAATTTTGGTAAAATCTTGTCTACTAATTTCACATCGGTCCAACACGCATTTCCTGTAGCCCAATGTTTAGCTTTAGCACGTATTGTTCTGCCGACATATTCATAAGGTATCGTTGGACTAGTTGGTAACTCTTGGTCATACTCATCAAACACTGTGATATTAAAGCCCCATTTTCCATTAGGCGTACAAGTACGAGAATTATCGCCATCTTCCAAGATCATATCATAAAAAATTGTTGCTTCACAATTGATACCAATTGATATAGAAATATCATCGTTGCATATCATCGTACAGTAGGCTTGTGCATTTAGGTGCAGTACGCCTGGTAGCATAATCATCAAAAACGTAAGCAGAATAGCAGAGGGGGTGAGTCTAGTGATTTTTTTAAATACTGTTAGGTAAGAACACAGGGCGTCCGTTCCCACAGTAGCACCAAAAGGTGTACATGGATTGTTCATGTTTTTTTGTTTTTGTTTTTTACTGATCTGATGTGTTCTCCTTAATACTATAAGAAAATAATCTAACGATAAGCAAGATCACTAACTAGATATAAGGAATCGGTTTTGGGAATAGCTACCATCAAACCAAACGGTTTTCGGAATAGATATTCCAATGTCGAGCGAGCAAGAGGTTAAATATATTTATCGAAAATTATAATAAAACTTCTTACTACGGCTTAACAATGTCTTTCATTCTGTAAAAAAAATAGTTTTATTAAACAGAATGGACGCCCTGATTTTTAACAAATTGGTAAATTAAAATTCAACTCTTAAAGAAAATCGCCATACCTAATAGCGAGCATCTAATGAAAGATGGAGTACTGATTGATAGATAAATTTCTTGTTAGATTTTTAAATTATTCCTATCACAATTGGTATTAAACCAATTATAAAAAAATAATCATTTAAAAATTAGAAACTTACGTTTAAATCATATTTGGAACTCAAATAAGTTGAACCTTAGAGAAAGGAGCAAGATAAAACAACGTATGTTTTAGTTGTTGGACCAGCCTTGAAAATGTGAGAAAAGAAGACTTCAGGAATCTGAAGTACAGGAGTAGATATACTGAGTGTAATGTTTTAATGTTCACGGTTTCTGAATTTTGGATAAAGGATTGTTGTTTCTATCTTAGGTGACTTTTAACACCTTTCTTTTTGTTGTAATTGCATGACAAAAGTATATCATATCAAAATAAGAAGCAAGTGATATTTTTTTTAATTCCAGTAATCTATATTCATTTATTCCTTTTAAAAACTATTTTTCATTTTTAAAAATCTGATTTACAAGGATTTGGGAAACGATATGCTTAATAATAGCATTTCTATTAAAAAAGCCCCCCTTCAAAAAAAATGAAGAGAGGCCATCCCAAAAACCGATTTAAGTATATGTCTTAATTTCAATATTGAAAGATGAAGTAAAAGATTTTGTTTACTTTTTTTGATACTTCATTTTAAAATAGAGATACTTTTCTGTTCCTAGGATTTTCCTTTTTTAGTTTTCTAATTCTTTAAATTATAATTGGCCTTGATAAGTTTAAAAAAATGGTGAATGATAAATGGTGAATGATAAATTACCCGATATTGACCTAGGCATAAGTCAACATTTAAGAATTTACCATTTACCATTCATCATTTACCATTAGTAAGAGCGCGCATAAAATGCACGCTCTTAGTAACTATATTATTCGATGATAATCATCTTCTTAGTAGCTACATTGTCAGCAGACTCTAATTGGTAGTGAAG
>CAKZUM010000036.1 GCA_937921525.1 uncultured Saprospiraceae bacterium | reverse complement strand
TTCTTTTGAACCCAATCCTAATTGGAAATATAAGTGGTCAATGCAGCCGCAGATTTTGGAATATATTAAGCATGTCGCTAAAAAATATGCCCTCTATCCTCACATACAATTTCAACAAGAAATGGTCTCGGCAAAGTGGATAGCGGAAGAAGGATGTTGGGAAATCCATACCAAACAAAGGGATGTTTTTAAAGTAAAAGCTCTTATTAGTGCCATTGGACAATTACATCACCCCTCTACTCCTGATTTTAAAGGAAAAAACTTATTTGAAGGAGACTCTTGGCATTCTGCCCAATGGGATCATCGTATTCCTCTGGAAGGAAAAACAGTCGGTGTCATTGGAAATGCTGCAAGTGCAGTCCAGTTTATCCCAGAAATTGCTAAAACCGCTGGAAAGGTAGTTATCTTCCAGCGTTCTGCCAATTGGATGCTACCCAAGCAAGATAGGGTCTATAAGAATTGGGAAAAGAAACTGGTGGCTCGATTCCCTATTCTATTGAAAATGTATCGGTTGAAACTCTGGTTATTAGGGGGTGGACTTTTTTTATTAATGAAAAAAGGTCGGAGTCTTTTAAGAAAGTTCTACCAAAAACAGACCATTAACTATATTAAAGAACATATTCAAGATCCAGAAGTTATCAAAGCATTAACACCTCTTTACCCTTTTGGTGCCAAGCGGGTTTTGTTTTCTGATACTTACTACCCTGCCCTAGCCAGACCAAATGTGGACTTAGTGACTGGTGGCGTTCAAGAGATTACCAAAGATGGTGTCGTTGCAGGAGACGGAAATACTTATCATGTGGACGCTTTGATCTACTCTACAGGTTTTAAAACAAATCCTTTTTTATTGGGCTTAGATATTCAAGGTAAAAATGGAGTTTCTATTCAAGAACAATGGAAGGATGGGCCGATCAATTATTTGGGAATGACGATTAGCCAATTTCCGAATCTGTTTATCATGTATGGACCCAATACTAACTTAGGGCATAATTCCATTATTTTGATGAGTGAGGCCCAGGCTAATTACATTGCTCAATGTATTCAAAAATTAGAAAAAGAGGAATGGAAGACTATTGAAGTGAAGTCCAGCGTTATGAATGCTTATCATCAAACTACTCAAGAACGACTAAAGGAGATGATTTGGAATAGTGTGGAGGATAGTTGGTATAGGTCAGCTAATGGAAATATTCCTAACAATTATCCTGGTAGAACCATGGAATATATTCGGGTGACTAAGGAAGTGGATTTTGATGCGTATGATGTGGAATATGGAGTATAGGAAAATATAAAAAAAAGCTTGGCAGTTTTACTACCAAGCTTTCTATGTGGATTGTTTTAATTTCTATTCTTTTGGCTTTGCCACTTTAACAACGATATTTCGACCGTCCAATTCTAGGTCATTTAGGGCTTCCATTGCTTTGGTAGCTTCATCGTCATTATCCATATCTACGAAACCGAAACCTCTAGATAATTTTGTTTTTTTATTATAAACTATCTCCGCAGAGGATACCGCACCGTGTGCTTCAAATGTTTTTTTTAAGGTTTCCTCAGTTGTATCGAAGGAAAGTTGTGCAACAAAAAGTCTCATTTTTATTTTTTATAAAAGAAAATTAGCTGTTCTAATGTTATTTTTAGAGAAATAGTTAAGAATGTATGTTATTAGTGCTTATTTGAGCGACTGATAAGGCATGTATTGATACATTTTTAATCAACTTCGTAATCTCCTTTAGTGTAAAGAAATCTAGTACAGTATAGGTTTTACATGAAACCAAGAAATTATCCATAGTTACATGCATGTTGATTATAACGTAAATATGATACTTTAGTTCTAAAAGATATGCTATTCTCTATTTAGACCCTATACAAAGTAAATTAAACGATTGTTATTCTGTTATTCTCTACTTCTACCACATATCCTGATCTAAGCTTATTTCTTTTCCTCAATTCTTGTTTCCCATTCACTTTAACAATTCCATCTTCCACCATCATCTTGGCATGAGCGCCACTTTGTGCGATTTGCTGCAATTTTAATAGTTTTATTAGTTCTATATACTCATCCGTTGGTCTCAATTCAAAGGTTATTTCTGTCATGTTATATTATTTTGTTTCTTTAAAATCTTCAAATGATACGCAATCATAACGGTAGACACCCTTCAAAGTTCCCAGCCATATATTTCCTTCTCTGTCTTCGGTGATTCCGAAAAACATACCCTCTTCTACTTTGATTTGAGTAGGAGTGATTTTTCCAGTTTGCAAAGAGGTTATATCATATCGAGAAAGTCCCCAGATATTACTGCCAATAACAGCGGAACTCGTCCAAATATTACGCTTACTATCTTCATAGATATACCCAATAAAATCTTTCGTCAAGTTTGTAAAAGTACTCCCATTATAGCGCCATAGACCATCATTCCCGCCGAGCCAAATATTACCATTTTTATCTTCGATTATGGAGCGAACATTGGTAAACGGCTGACCTTCTTTGTTTGTAAATTCTTTGAATATTTTCCCATCATATAAGTAGGTAGCCCCTCTTGTGCCCAACCAAAGTTGTCCACTATTATCTTCAATAATAGAATTAATATCCTCACTTATCAGACCATCTTTTTTGGTAAAATTAGTAAAAGAAGAGCCATCATATTTACTCAATCCATTTTGAGTACCTATCCAAATATTACCAAATTTATCTTCTAAGAAGCAGCCAATTCCATTGTAGACTAAACCATCTTTTGTTGTGAAATGAGTGAATGATTTACCATCATATTTGTATACACCAGCACCAATAGTTCCAAACCAAATATTTCCTTTTCTATCTTCTAAAATAGCAAAAACATGAAAACGCTTCAAGCCTTCTTTATTAGTATAATTTGTAAAACCTCCTTTACCAGTAGGCAGATAATTCGGATTGTATTTTATAATGCCTTCCCATGTCGCTAACCAAATATTTCCTTTTGTATCTTGAAGAATATTTCGAGTAATACTGCTTGGTCCAAAATGAGAATGTATAGTTGTGCTTTCTATAAAGTAAGGATCATTTTCAGGCAAATCAATCTCTATCTCTACTGATTGAGCTTGACTTCCTATTGCTTGTTTGGATTCACTTTGTCCATAACTAGTACAAGAATAACTCATAATTAAACCTACTGCAATGATCGAAATGTACTTATTCATTTTATCTAATAATTATAGGCAGCGATAATATAATCTGAGACCCATCGCTGACATTCTGCAAAATTAAAATTCCGCCAATGCTGATGTAATTCTATATCGCTCTCTACTGACTGACTAAAATTCCGTGCAGGATTTTTCCTCTTTAAAGCATTGGACAATTGCTTTCGGACGGACTTATCTGGAAGTTCTTTTAAAAAATTTCGCATAATCTCCAGTTGGTCATCTGCACTTAGATTTTCTATTTTTAAATACTTTTCGATATTATGCTCTAATTCTGCTACTATCTTTTCTTGAGCACCTATCTCTTTTGAGTCTTCAATGGAAGGATCAATCACGGTGATTTTTGCATTGCGTTTATTGATATAACATACTTTTCCGTTGGTTATATCTCTGGTTATTCTTTTGACGGTTTCTTTCTTTATTATTGGCATTCAATTATTTTATAGATTGTTGGTTTGTATTTTATATTGTTTATTTTTCACCCCACAAATTGATTCAATACCAATACCCCAATCAATCCCATTACCGAAACAATCGTCTCCATCAACGACCACGACATCAGGGTCTCTTTGATACTCACATTAAAATATTCTTTAAACAACCAAAAGCCCCCATCATTAACATGAGAGAAAAAGATACTACCAGCTCCAATTGCGATCACTAATAATTCCACAGATACACCTGCTGTACCGACCATGGGCAACATAATACCTGCAGCCGTCATGCCTGACACCGTTGCGGAACCTACGCACACTCGTAATATAGCTGCAATCATCCACGCCAATACCAAAGGTGACATACCCAAAGAACCCAATTGCTCCCCAATTCGATCCCCGATTCCTGTAACGATCATTACTTGTTTGAATGCACCTGCTCCTGAAATAATTAGTAAAACCATCGCTACTCCTGAAACCGCAGCAGCAACAATTTTCATCGTCTGTGGCATTGTCCGACCCGTGCGAATACCAAAGAAATAAATAGCTGCAAAAACGGCAATCATCATCGCAATAGCTGGGTTGCCAAGGGTGTTTAAAAAATTATTATCAGGAACAAACATTTTTGCCAAAGACACTCCACCTATTAAAACAACAGGTAGTAAAGCAACAAATAAAGAGACCCCTAAACTAGGGATAGGATACCTGTCATCCTGCTCGACAACATATTCTTTAAGCAGGGTTGGTTGGATGCGCTGCATCGTACCTGCTAATAAAAATTTAGCCGTCAATATAGCAGGGATGCCAATGATAATTCCGTAGATTAAGATTGTTCCTAAATCTGCATTATACATTTCTCCGATCGCCGTTGGTGCAGGGTGTGGTGGCAAGAAACCATGAGTTACTGAAAGCGAAGATAGCATTGGCAAACCGACATACAACAAAGGCAATTTCGTCTGCGCCGCAATGGCAATTACTAAAGGTACCAAGATCACAAAACCTACCGTATAAAACATCGGTATACCCACAATAAAACCTGTAATAATCAAGGCAATTTGAATATGCTTGAGTCCAAATTTTGCTACTAGGCTATTCGTAATTTGGGTTGCGGCACCACTTTCTGCTACTAGTTTCCCAAGCATCGCTCCAAAACCCAAGATCATCACTAAAGAACCCATAGTATTGCCAATACCTGTTTGAATGGCACTCATCGTTTCTTGAATACTTAAGCCTTCCATCAAACCGACAGTTAAACAGACGA
>CAKZUM010000035.1 GCA_937921525.1 uncultured Saprospiraceae bacterium | reverse complement strand
ATAAAAACCATCCGCCAATTCTTAAATAAGAAAGCCATCAAAAGACTTACAATAAGCACCGCAAAAGCTAAACCTTCTAGTAAACTATTTCTAGCATACAAGGCATTTTTATCTAGAATGATCGAAGTACCCGTTCTTTTAAAGGTAGCAATAGTAGGGTCTGTATTCACCGCAATCCATTGATCTATTTGTAAGCCTAACTGTTGGACAGAGTCGGCACCAATATCTAAAACTCTTGTAGTGATTCTCGCTTTCTTTTCATCTTTACTCACCAAAATATTAGTGTTGTTATCAGGTAATCGGCTAACTAATTTTTTGGCTTTTTTAAATTGACGATCGGTGTTAGGCAATACATAAGCACTTGCTTTATTACTGTTACTAGCTTGGTTAATACTTTTATAAATGGAGGTGATAGAATTAACAGATTTTATTGTTGGTATTTGTTGCAAATATTGTTCTACTTTATCAATTTCTTTTAATACAGAATAGTCCTGTGCGCGGTGTTCGCCTTGTGCAAATACGGCAACTTCCATTGGGCGAAAACCTGCAAAAGTTTTTTCGAAGAAAAAGAAATCTTCTGTGATCGGTGCGCCGATAGGTAGCGTGCTGCCTAAATGGTAATTAGTGGTGATCTTTGAAATGCCCCATCCACAAAATGCTATTAATAAAAGGCTAGATAAGAAAATTCTTTTCGGGTGGCTAAGGGTTATTTGATAAGTCCATTCTAATAATTTTTCCCAAAAATTTTGCTGCTCTGTTAAGTAAGTTAATTGTTCTTTTTTATAAAAGGATAATAATGCAGTTGTAAAACAAATTACCGTTACATACGCTACGATCACACCAACAGCGGCATTAATCCCAAAATCTTTAATAGGGCCAATGCGGCTACTTAATAAAGAAGCAAAACCTATAGCAGTAGTGATAGAAGTCAATAAAGTCGCTAAGCCAATTTCTTTAATAGTAATTGTAATCGCTTCTTTTCTGGGCAAACCTTTCCGTAGCTCGTCAATATACTTAGACATAATATGTACTACATCTGAAGTGCCTACAATAATCATGAGGACAGGATATAAAGCAGACATCACACTTAACTCCCTGCCCAATGCACCAAGTAGCCCCATAAAAAGCAACATCCCCAAACCAATAGAAACGCCAGCGATCAAAATACCAATAGGTCTACGAAAAATAAGAAACAAAATGAAGGCCACAAGAATACTGGATATGATGGCAGAAACTAGTACCTCTCTTTTAGACATCTTCACCAATTCACTCTGAAAATAAGCAGTCCCTAAAATGTGTGATTCTTCAAAATTATAACTATCTACCAATTGCTTGACACCTAGCATAAGGGTATCAGCTTGTTCTAGTGTTAATCTATCTTCTGTTTTTAAAGCAACCACTAATGCCTTCCCGTCTTCTGAAATTAAGTTGTTAACAAAACGAGGATCTTTTATTAATCTTAAACTATCCTTTTTATATTTAGAGGGTTTATCAATATGGATAGCAGGGACCGTTGTTAGGCCAAAAGGAGTCTTTAAAGGTAAAGCCAATTTGGTAAGTGATTGGCTTTCTATAATATATGGAAGTTGTCTAGATTTTAAAGTTAAGTCGTGAACATCTTCTAAAAAGGCTTGTTCAAAAACGCCATTTTCTCGTTGTGCAGCAATCAGCATAAAATTATCATCCGTCTCAAAATCCTCAATAAATTCTTTGAAAAATTCTAAGTCAGGATCTCCTATGGGAAAGAATTGCTCAAAATCAAAAGTGAATTTTAGCTGTAGGACAAAGTACACACTAGCAATTGCTAACAAGAAAAATAGACCAATAGAGGTGGTTCTTAATCGCTTCATAAGTAGCTTGTAGATATAGTTTCCTACTAAATGCTTTTACAGCTAACATTGTTTTAAATTTGTTCCTGAATAAGATCTTGTCTAAACAAGTCAGAATGGGTAGGTTGTTTTTTTACTCCCCCTAGTGGTTGTTTAAGGTAATAGTGCTGGAAAAATCACCTAGGAAGATGTAAAAAAAAAAGGAAGGCTTACACGGATTATTACATCTATGTAAGCCTTCTGTTTTGAATGCGATTATCTAAAATAAAACTCATTTCTTATTCCCGTCCAAAGGAATAAGATACTGTTTATTACTTGGCAAGTAATAATTGATGAAAAGGTTTGTTTGTGTTAATTGTGTTCGGGAGAGGAGGTATAGTTATGGAGGAATTATAGCACTTTAAGTGTTTTCAAAATAAGTGTACAAAATTAGGGAGGAATGCTTAATCAGGAAGGTATAATATTATTGACAAAAATAATGCCGATTGGTTAATTTTGAACAGTCACAGTCTTTTTTAACTTTAATTTTAGGTTTACGCCCCTCTTTAAAGTTATTTTGTGACTAACGTATTTTTAATGTGATAACAAATATTAAATTAAACATAATTTATTTTAATATTTATTTGAAGTTTAAATCATTTGTTATAAGTTACTTATATATGGAGGAAAGAGATCAGATACCAGAGGTGAATTTTCAGAACCGTCAAAAAAAGGCGTTTGAGTTTGAAATTGTCTCTAATAAAGAATTTTTAGTAAATCATCCGCCAGAAGATCACGATCCTTTTCGACCACACCGTTTACAGTACTATGCGATTATCTTCGTGGAGAAAGGGCAAGGCTATCATTTTATTGATTTTAAAAGGTATCCTTATAAAGAGGGGAGTATCATTTTTGTTGCCAAAGACCAAGTTCATGCTTTCGAAAAAAATATGGATCGTGCGGCTTCTTTTCTTCTATTTACAGAAAAATTCTTAGAGCGTTCTAGTTTGGGTTCCAATTTGATGCACCACCTCACACTATATAATTATCAGTTGTACGCACCAGTCTTACAACTACCGAATAAAAAGTTAATTAATATTATTACCACTTTAGTAAATCAGATAGAGGCAGAATTTCTCACTACTGATGATTTTGCCACAGAAGAAATTATTCAGTCGGCTTTGAAAATATTATTATGTATGGCCGAGCGAGTAAGAAAATCAAATATTATCATCAGCCCTTCTTCTTTATATTATAAGGACTTCCTTAATTTTCAAGCTTTACTAAAAAAGCATTTATTTGAAACGAGACAGGTTAAATTTTACGCTGATAAAATGATGATCTCTACAAAAAAACTAAATCGCATTACTAAGGAAATGAAGAGCCAAGCGGCTAAAAATTATATCAACGATCTATTGATTATGGAGATCAAACGCTTGCTCACGAATACGGCGCTAAGTATCAAAGAAATTTCTTACAAAACAGGCTTCGAGGAACCTACTAATTTTGTCAAGTATTTTAAAAAGTATACGAACTTGACTCCTGTGGAATTTCGGAAACAGATATAAGTTAGTAGTCAGATGTCTAAATACACATAATTCAACGCGGATTTTACTGATTGTATAGGTCGTCTGTGCTAGATGTGTTCTCTAGGTCGTGAGCGTGATATGCTAGTATTACAAGTGCCAACATCACTCACGACCTACAAAGATCCATATTGCTACGAAGTAGCTCCGTACTGGAGTAGTATGTACATGGTAATAAAAAAAGTCAACGCCTAGATACACGACCTACAAAGATCCAAAAAAATCCGTGTAGCTACGAAGTAGCTCAGCGTTGAATTATGTCTTATAAGCTGCCTAGTTTTTCTTAATTCTTAAAGCATTAAGTTGACGACATTCTACTACAAGTGATCCGATCAATTTTAGAAAAATGCCCCTGAATTGTTTTACACTAAATTGATATTATAACTCAAAAAAAAAATCTGTTTCATCGTTACTAACGAAACAGATTTTTTTTAAAGATTTATTTTATATCTAGTAGAGCAAACGAAACCGTACCTCAAGAAATTACTCCAAATAAGAATCTAATATCCATCCTTGCTGACCTTGATATTCTACTTTATACCAACCCGTTTTCTTTCCGTCCAGGTTAATAGCGTTTTTGGTAGTATGATCTAAAATTCTAACATTCACATTATCAGGCAAGCGCATTCTCAATTGCCCCGCCCCCATTTTGTGATCTACTCGCATAGCCAAACTACCACCTTTGCCATCTACCAAGCCTGTACCGCCAACATAAAGGCCTGTACTTTTACGACCAGCAGGTGTAGGTCTTGATTTATTTGCCGCTTCTTGCGTAGATACCTTTTCCCAAATATCTCCATAATCAGGTTCCTTGGCAGCCTTTTTAGGTTTAGAAGCACTTGGCTTATCAGAGTTCATTATTTGGTCAAATATAGACCCAAAATCTTCTTCCTTTGCTGGTTTCGTTTTCGCCTTCGCTTGCTCCTTTTTAGCACCATTGATTACTCTACTTAATATATCATCCGCAGCAGGTGCCCCAGCAGGTGTTCCCCATGCAGGTGGGTTTGCTTCTTTTTCCTCTAAATCCAATTTCTTTTTCTTCTCCAATGCCTTCATCTCTGCCTCTATCTGCTTTAAAATACTTTTATCAGCAGTAGGTTCTGTTGGGCTTGCCTCATTCTCTTGCTTTGCTTCTTCAAATTTACCTTTCAGTATATCAAATATTGATCGTCCTTGGTTTTGTGCTTTTTTGGTAGCCTGCTCTTTTTGAGCATCTTCAATTTTTGTTCTTATCCGATCAAAAATTTCACTAGGAGCTGTTTTAACTCTAGTATTTTCTCTATTCTCCTGCTGCACCTTAGCCATGCTATCTTTAAGCTTTGAAAATAGTCCCATCTTTTTTAATTGTAATTATTGTTAATATAAATTTAAGTTAGTCGCTCTTTTATCAATTCTATACCTCTCACCTGTAGGATACGCTTAATCCTTAAAATTAATTCTGTAGGTTTGAAAGGTTTGATAACAAAATCCTGAATACCCGCCTCAAAAGCATCCAACACCTCTTCATCGTCCTTCTCTATAGGGGCTAGTAATACGATAGGTGCCTCATTCTTCATCTTTATACGAATATGCTCAATCAACTTCTGGCAATCTGTATTAGGCATCACCATATCCAAAACAATCATTCCAGGTTGGTGTAGTTTAATCATTTCAACAGTCTCTTCCCCATTTTTAGCCCTCAAGACACCAAACCCCGCTTTTTGTAAACGAAATTCAATAGCAGTCAACATTATTTCTTCGTCTTCACAAATCAGTACTTTCATATTATATTCAAGCTTTTGGTAAAAAAGTAGATCGAAATTATAAATCGGTTCGTAATGGGACGATAGTACCAATTACATTTGTTCTGTTCTATTTCTCTAGAAATTAGAAAGTATTTAGTATCAAATAATCGACGCTCATTTAATACTAAGTACCCGAATAATTTGTATTACCTTGCAAATATAACTATTTGATAAATAGGACATTGATAGATAGTACAGAAAAATCCTAGGCAGAAATAATTAATTCAAAAAATATTTCGCAAATATATAAATAAATAACAATTATTAACTATCTAGCATAAAAGAAAGCCTTGAATTGAACTACTAACCATTTCATCATGACAAAACAAAACCAACCAACTTATTCTAACACGTACAAAGGATATGTACTGCTGATCCTAACTGGAGTATACACTTTTAATTTTATAGATCGCCAGATCTTAGTCATTTTACAAGAATCTATTAAGTCAGAATTAGGCTTATCTGATACTCAATTGGGCTTAATGACGGGCTTGACTTTCGCATTATTCTATGTAACCTTAGGCATTCCTATTGCCCGCTTTGCGGATAGAAGTAATCGTAGAAATATTGTAGCATTATCATTGGCGGTATGGAGTGCCATGACCGCTTTATCTGGATTGGCAGCTAATTTCACCCAATTATTACTGGCTAGAATAGGCGTTGGCGTTGGAGAAGCGGGCGGTAGCCCTCCCTCCCACTCTATGATTTCAGATTATTTTCCGCCAGAAAAACGAGCAACTGCATTATCTGTTTATTCATTAGGTATATATATAGGCATACTAGCAGGCTATTCCTTAGGTGGGTGGTTAGATCAAGAGTACGGGTGGAGAATCGCCTTGATGGCTTTGGGAATACCAGGCATTATCTATGCTATTTTATTGCTAGTGACCGTCAAAGAACCAACAAAGGGAATGTCTGACCCAATAGCACTTAAAACAGGATTAGCACAGGAAGAATCTACTTTCGGCGAAGTCGTACAACTACTTTTATCTAAAAAAACATTTGTATTGTTAGCATTAGCTTGTGGCTTTCGGACATTCGGTAACTATGGCGTAGGTAATTTCTTTGCGCCATTTTTAGCTAGGGTCCACGGCATGGATATGATGTCTATTGGCGCAGGCTTGGGATTGGCAACAGGTTTAGGTGGAATGATCGGCACTTTTGCTGGTGGTTTCTTGGCAGATAAATTTGGAAAAATAGATGTTCGATGGTACTTATGGATCGCTGTTGTAGCGGAAATCCTTAATATTATTCCGACTTATGTCGCCATCTTTTCAGATAATACGATCTATGTGCTTTATAATTATTTTTTAACTGCTTTATTTACAGCCGTATATTTAGGGCCATGTATAGCCGTCACCCATAATCTGGTCAATGCTAAAATGAGGGCTTTATCTTCTGCTATTTTATTTTTAGTTTTAAACTTAATTGGATTAGGCTTAGGCCCTTTGGGTATTGGTTGGATTAGTGATTACTTAGCACCTACTTATGGGGATGAATCATTAAGATATGCTTTCTGTTTTTCATTTGTCACAGGTGCAATTGCATTGGTTTTATTCTGGTTAGCAGCTAAGTCCTATCCAGAGGATTTGAGAAAGAGTCGAGAAGCGATGTAGACAGCTTTGCTGTCAGATCGCTTCGCTGAGAGAGACCAGACCGCTGCGCTGTCAGAAGAGAGACGCATGATGTTGACTGCTAAATGTTGTCTTTACGTTGGATGCGTAAAAATCATAAATCTTACATCAGAAATCATACATCATATATCCATCTAGTATACAAGCCACATGGATTTATGATGTATGATGTATGATTTCTGATCTATGATTTAGCCATTCAAAAAAGAATTTGTATTTTTTACAACAACTCCCATTTTAGAAGAAGTGCTGAGAAATCATACATCATACATCCATCTAGTATACAAGCCACATGGATGTATGATGTATGATTTCTGAATTATGATATATGATTTAGCCATTCAAAAAAGAATTTATAAATATTTACAGCAGTTCCCCCTTTTAGAAGAACTGCTAAGTCATTTTTACTTTTAGTTTCCCCTAGATCAATTCCCATTTTAGACGTAGCTTTATCCCGCAACTTCCCGTTGCTGGATAAATTTCTATGTAACTCGTCTAAACGTTTTAACAGTCGAGTTAAAACGGAAAGTTGCTAGACAAGTTAAGTGGTTGATGTAAGGACTTTTCGGTAATCACAAAAATGTAGCGTTCCGACTTATAAAAAAAACTACGATGTTGAGATTTTT